>JAIXVS010000248.1 GCA_027482795.1 Rhodobacter sp. | reverse complement strand
GGCCGCTGACCTTTTTCTGGCGCAGCATTTCGGCAATCAGATCATCGGTCAAAATCAGCTTGGCGTCAGACAGCCAATCAAATTGCAGACCGATGGTCAGGGTTTCTTTGCCCTCTTCAATTTCGATCAGCACCTCGTCGCCTTCAATGCCCGCAAGCATACCTTTGAACCTGCGGCGGCCATCGATCAGTTCGGTCGTCTCAAGGCGCGCTTCCCAGCCTTTCCACATCTCGAAATCTTTCAGCCGCGTTAGGGGGCGGTCAATGCCCGGAGAGGACACTTCTAGGATATAGTTGTCCTCAATCGGGTCTTCCACATCCAGCACGGCGGAAACGGCGGTGGAAATTTCGCCGCATTCATCCACTTCGATACCGCCATCGGGGCGGTCGGCCATAATTTGCAGCGTGCGGGTTTGCCCGCCCATCAGACGAATGCGCACCAGTTCAAACCCCAACCCCTCGATCACGGGGATGATGATATCGGCCAAGCGGCGATCCATAGCGGTTTTGGCGATCAGGTCTGACATCGGGGCCTTTAAATGAAAAAGCGGGCCAGCAGGCCCGCGCATCTGGTTCGGTAGCGTCTGGTTTGGACCCAGAAGCAGCTGTTGAATGCTCTATACGCGCAAGCGGTGCGCGGTGCAAGCCCGCTTATGCAGCCATAAGCTGTGCAGGAAGAACGGGCAGGCTATAGCCAAGACGGAGTTCTTGGCCCAAATCTAGCTGGCTGCGGATAAAGTCCAAGTCTGTATCCAAAATGGGCGGCACAGGTTTATGCTGGAACACGCCGCGCCCAGGCGTTGCGCGGTCATGAACAATCGGATCAAAATCGCGCAAACGGCGCAGGCCATAGGCATTACAGACACCTGCCAAAAACCCTTCGGGATCGGATAGGACAGTTTCGTAATTCACCCGCAGAACATTGTCAAAACGGTGGTCAAGGCTGCTGAAACCCTGATTTTTAGCATTGCGCAGGCGCATTGCATTGGCAAACCGCTTGCCCGACAATGGATCGCGGTCCGCCATCAGTTCGGTGTTCCATAGCGGATCTTGCGGCGTGATTCCAAAGCCAACATCATCGATCAGCGCCATCCATTCACTGCGAATGAACTGCGAGAATGGCAAATTGCGCAAATGTTTCGCCGTATGCCATGGCGCGCGGCACAGGCTGTGCAGCCAAGCGATGGGTTCGCGGTAGACAGCAATGGCAAGCACATCAGACGGCGCGCCGATCATGCTGGGAAAGCCATGCTTCCAGCCAAAGCGTTCTTTGTTCTGCGCATCATACAGGCTGCGCCCATCACCATTGGTGCAGTTTTTCATAATCAGGCTGTTGACATAATTGGTGCCCGAATTGCGGCAGCCAAACACATAGATTGACTTTATCGCCGCGCCCGATGATTTAAGAGCCAGAACACGCATTTGTTTCGCTACCATGATTCCACCCAACCAGACCTAAGTCTAAGCCTTGCGCAGAGGCCCCCAACCGCGCAAAATCTCTTTGGACTAATCTAGTCGGCTTTGGTGTATGAATGGTAATTATGGGATAATTTTGGCCGCTTAATGGCGAAAAATATACTTCGAATTCATATATGATTCGACTAAAGGATAGGTTCATGGGGCATCAACCCGCACGGCCCTTGGTGGGCATTGGCCTGATCACGGCGGCGGTGATGCTGTTTGCCATTGGCGATGTGGCCAGCAAACATCTGACGATGCTGTATGCCGTGCCACTGGTCATGGCGCTGCGCTACGCGATCAATTTAGGTCTGATCGTTGCTGTTTTCGGCCCGCGCCATGGGCGCGCCATACTGCGGGTCAACCGCCCGTGGCTGGTGGGCCTGCGCGCGGCATCTTTGACGCTGGGATCGCTGATGATGGGCCTTGCCCTGCGCCATATGCCCGTGGCTGAAACAGTGGCCATCATTTACCTATCGCCATTTCTGGTGATGTTCGCCGCTGTTTGGCTGATGGGCGAGGCGGCAAGCCCTATGGGGTGGATGGGCGCGGCTGTTGGTTTTGTGGGGGTGCTGCTGATTGCGCGGCCAGGGTCTGGGCTGGATTTTTGGGGCGTGATCTTTTCGCTGATCAACGCGGTCTGCGCCGCCAGTTATAACCTTTTGTCGCGCGAATTGGCCAAAACCGAAACAACGCCCGCGCTGATGTTTCACACAGCATGGGTGGGGCTGGCGGCCTTTTGCATCATGCTGGCCGCCACGGGCGTGGGGCCATTGCCCCAAGGCATAGATTGGGCCTTTGTCGCGCTGCTGGGTATCATCGCCACGGCGGGCCATTTCCTGATTACCGCCGCCTACCGCGAGGCGGATGCCAGCCTGCTGGCCCCCGTCAATTATCTGCACCTGTTTTGGGCAGGTCTGCTGGGCTGGCTGGTGTTTGGCCATACCCCCGATGCCATTTCGCTGATTGGCATGGCGATGATCGCGCTGGCGGGCGCAGGGGTTGCATTGCACGCCCATTTTATGCGCCGCGCTACTGCGCCAGTAATTCCCGCACCCGTGGAATAACGCGGGTGCCATACAGTTCGATACAGCGCATCTGATCGGCGTGCGGCACGGGGCCTGTGGCATATTTCATATCAAACCGCTGCACCCCCAAATCACGCATTGCGCTGGCGATTTTCTGCGCCACGGTTTCGGGGCTGCCCACGTAAAGCGAGCCGCGCGCGACCTCGTCCAGATACCGCTCTTTGGTGGTGGGCGGCCAGCCGCGTTCGCGGCCAATGCGGCCAAACATGGCGCTGTAATGCGGCCACAGGGTTTCTTGTGCTGCCTCGTCCGTATCCGCCACAAAGCCGGGGGAATGAATGCCAATCGGGCGCACGGGGCGTTCCAGCTGCGCGCAGGCGCGCTGATAAAGGTCGATATAGGGCACAAAACGGCGCGGATCGCCGCCGATGATGGCCAGCATCAATTGCAGGTCTTGCCGCACCACGCGCACCACCGATTCGGGGCTGCCCCCCACCCCAACCCAAGTGGTCAGCCCCTGCGGGCCAAGGGGCGGGTATACCTTTTGGTTGACCAAGGGCAGGCGCGTTTGGCCCGACCATGTAACACTATCTTGCCGCACCAATTTGGCAAACAGGTCTAGCTTTTCTTCAAACAAGACCTCGTATCCGCCCAGATCATAGCCGAACAGCGGATAGCTTTCGGTGAAAGACCCGCGCCCCAAGATCACCTCGGCCCGCCCGTTTGACAGCGCGTTCAGGGTGGAAAACCGCTGAAACACGCGGATCGGATCATCCGATGACAGCACGGTCACCGCCGTGCCCAGACGAATGGTTTTGGTCTGCGCGGCAATGGCGGCAAGGATAACCTCGGGCGAGGATATGGCAAAATCGCTGCGGTGATGTTCGCCAAGGCCGATAAAATCTGCGCCCACCTGATCGGCCAAAACCGCCTGCGCCACCACATCGCGCAGCACCGCGTCCATCGGCATATCCGCGCCGTTTGCATCCTTTGTCACATCGCCAAAGGTATCAAGGCCCAGTTCGATTTGCATGTCGATTTGCATGGGTTTCTCCTGTTTTGCCGCATCTTAGCGCAGTGCGCGGCGCGTGAACATCGCCAGCGCTGTTCATTTGCGCACAATCACAGGTGCAGCACCGCCTCGCGGATCAGGTTTAGCCCCGTCAGCACCAGCAGCACCTGCGTCGCGCGGCGAAAAAGGGTTTGGTCAAGGCGATCTTGTAGGGCAAAGCCAATGGCTTGGCCAATCAGCGCAGGCAAAACCAGCAGCGCCGAAAAGGTCAGCGCGGCGCGGTCCAAAAGGCCCGATTGCAGATGCGCGCCCAGCAAAACGAAGGCCCCAATCAAAAATACCACCCCCTGCACCCGCACCGTTTCGATTTTATCGGCCTTAATCGACAGCAGATACACAATCAGCGGCGGGCCCCAAATGCCCGACACCCCGCCATAAAGCCCGCCGATAATGCCCGACAGCCATTCGGCCCGCGCGCGGTGGTGCAGCTTAATCGCCATAGGCAGGCCCGCCAGTTGCGCCCCCGCAAAGGCGGTGATCGGCAGGCCCAGCAGCAGCAGAAAAACCCCCTGCGGAATGGCCCAGAAAAACTGCGCCGAGATAGGGATAAACACCACAGTAGCCGCCAATATCCGCCAATATTTGCGCGCCGTTTCGCGCGCAGGCCCCCAGCCTTGGCGAAAGGCTTGGCTGATGTTCGAGAATAGCGTGGGCAGCACCAGCCCCGCCAGCGCCATCTCTGGCGGCAAAAAGCTGGAAAACGCCCCCATCATAATCAGCGGCATGGCGAAACCCACCGCGCCTTTGACAAAGCCCGCCAGCAGCGTGACGACCAGCGCCAGCGCCAGATCATGCCCGCCGATTATGGAAAGAACTTCGCTCATCACGCCTCGCTGGCGCATGTTTAGCGCCCAGCGCCAGCAAAGGCGAGAGGGGCGCGCGCAATCGGCTGCGACATTTTAGAACGTCATAGGCAACTTTTGTGAAATCTTATTGCGCGGCGGGCGTAAAGGGTCTAACGCTTTCGCAGTTGCAGAATCGACCCCGAACCAGAAAGCCTTCCCATGCCGCATGATGGACAGCCTATGCCCCACAGCTTTTTAATCGATGATCTGTTGTCCACCACCGCCCGCGCCTTGCAAGACGCTGATGCGGTGTTGGCATCGGGCATCGCCGCCCTGCGCGCGGCCTGCGCGCCTATGGGCAAGCCTGATGCGGCGCTGTTGGAAACCCATCAGACCGCCGCCCATGGTGTGGCATGGCTGGCCACCTATACCGAGGCGCTGCGCCAAATGCAGGCTTGGGCGCAATCGCTGGCAGCAGGCGGCCAATTTGGGCAAATGGAGGCGTTGATCCACCAAATCGGCTTTGGCGAATATCTGGCGCAGATTTACGGTGGCATCCCGATGAGCCAAGGCGAGATTATGCGCCCCGCTGATATGGGCATCAGCGCGGCCCCCAGCGCGGCAAGCGCCCTGCTGATTGCCCATGGCAACACCAATGCCGCCCGCATGGCGCTGGCAGAATTGATGCAAGATAACCATGGCCGCGCCACATTTGGCAATGTCGGCCTTGGCGAAGAATTGGACATGATCCGCGACCAATTCCGCCGCTTTGCCGACGATAAGGTGATCCCCCACGCCCATGACTGGCACCTGAAGGACGAGTTGATCCCGATGGAGATTATCACCGAACTGGCCGAAATGGGTGTGTTCGGCCTGACCATCCCCGAAGAATTTGGCGGCTTTGGCATGTCAAAAGAATCGATGGTTGTGGTGTCGGAAGAACTCTCGCGCGGCTATATCGGCGTGGGGTCGCTGGGAACGCGCACCGAAATTGCCGCCGAATTGATCCTATGCGGCGGAACCGATGCGCAAAAGGCGCAGTGGCTGCCCAAACTGTCCAGCGGGGAAATTTTGCCAACGGCGGTGTTCACCGAACCCAACACGGGCAGCGATTTGGGCGCGCTGCGCACCCGCGCCGTGCTGGGCGATGCGGGTTATACCATCACAGGCAACAAAACATGGATCACCCATGCCGCCCGCACCCATGTGATGACCCTGCTGGCCCGCACAGACCCGAATACAACCGATTATCGCGGCCTATCGATGTTTCTGGCCGAGAAAACTCCAGGCACCGACGCGGCCCCCTTTCCCACCGCTGGCATGACGGGCGGCGAGATTGAGGTGCTGGGCTATCGCGGCATGAAAGAATACGAACTGGCCTTTGATGGGTTTGCCGTCAAGCGCGAGAACCTGTTGGGCGGGGTCGAGGGGCAGGGCTTTAAGCAGCTGATGCAAACATTCGAATCAGCCCGTATTCAAACCGCCGCCCGCGCTGTTGGCGTGGCCCAGTCGGCGCTGGAAATTGCGCAGGATTACGCCCAAT
>JAIXVS010000206.1 GCA_027482795.1 Rhodobacter sp. | reverse complement strand
TTCGAAATTTATTCAATTATGAATGAATTGGCCGCTGGAGGCCGCGGAGTTTTGATGATCTCGTCGGAAATGCCCGAACTTTTGGGCATGTGCGACCGCATCTATGTGATGAACGAAGGCGCGATTGTGGGCGAGCTGACCCGCGCCGAGGCAAGCCAAGAAAAAATCATGGCCCTTATCCTAAAGGGCAAAGAATCCGCAGAAAAATTCGGCGGCACTACCGCCCGCAAAACCAAGGGGAGGGCCGCGTAAATGGCACAGGATCAGGATATGAGCGCGCGCTTGGGCGCGCATCTGCGCGAGAATGGCATGTTGATGGCGCTGGTCGCCATTGTGCTGTTCTTTACCATCGTCGTGCAGGTCACGCTGGGGGTAGACTTTCTATCGGCGCAAAACATCACCAACCTTTTCCTGCAAAACTCTTACGTCATCATCATGGCGCTGGGCATGTTGCTGGTTATCGTCGCGGGGCATATCGACCTGTCTGTCGGCAGTGTCGTGGGCTTTACAGGCGCGGTTGCCGCCGTGCTGACGGTGAACATGGGCCTGCCCGTTTATGTGGTGATCCCGCTGGTGCTGCTGGTTGGTATGCTGATTGGCGCGGCGCAGGGGTACTGGATTGCCTATTGGCGCATCCCATCCTTTATTGTCACGCTGGCAGGTATGTTGGTGTTTCGCGGCCTAACGCTGTGGCTGCTGAACGGGCAAAACATTGGCCCCTTTCCAAAAAGCTTTCAGTCGCTGTCAACAGGGTTCATCCCCGATGTGTTTGGCGTCGATAAACCGAATATGACCGCGCTGGCCGTGGTTGTTTTGGCGGCGATTGTCATCATTTACATCGGCTGGCGCGCGCGCAAAAGCGATGTGACCTTTGGCATCACCCCCGAACCGATGATTATGTTCGCCCTGCGCAACCTGATTGTCGCAGCTGCGTTGATTTTCGTGGGCTACAAATTGGCGACCTTTCGCGGCCTGCCCAATGTGGTGATCGTGCTGTCTATCCTGACGATTGTTTATGCGTTTTTCACCGAAAACACTGTGATGGGGCGGCGAATTTACGCGCTGGGCGGCAATGAAAAGGCGGCCAAGCTTTCGGGCATCAAAACCGACCGTTTGGTGTTTTTAACCTTTGTGAACATGGGCGTTTTGGCGGCGCTGGCGGGCATGATCGTGGCCGCGCGGCTAAATTCGGCCACGCCAAAGGCGGGTGGCGGGTTTGAACTTGATGTCATCGCGGCGGTGTTTATCGGCGGCGCGTCTATGTCGGGCGGTGTGGGTAAGATTATCGGTGTTGTGGTGGGCGCCCTTATTATGGGCGTTATGAACAATGGCATGTCAATTTTGGGCATCGGTATTGATTATCAACAGGTCATCAAAGGGCTGGTCTTGCTGGCCGCCGTGATCTTCGACGTATACAACAAAAATAAGTAGGACATCATGTTTATCAGCCAAATCTTAGACGAAACTGGCCAGATTGCCGTTGTCGTGCGCGATGGGGGCGAGGCGGCCTTGGTGAACGGCGCGGACAGCAGCTATGCCCTTGCGGTCGAGGCGGCGCAAAGCGGGCGCAGTCTGCGCGACGTTATCATGGCGCGCGGGCTTGGCGCGGCGGTGAACCTGCCAGCCTTGGCCGCCGCTGGGCGCATGGCCCTGCCCATCACCCACCCCGACCCAGCGCATATGCACCTCACTGGTACGGGCCTAACCCATTTGGGCTCTGCCGCCGCCCGCGATGCGATGCATACCAAATTGCAGGGCGCAGATCTGTCAGACTCGATGAAGATGTTTCAGATGGGCCTTGCCGATGGCAAACCAGATGCGGGCACCATCGGCGTGCAGCCTGAATGGTTTTACAAGGGCAACGGCCACAACGCCATTGCCCCAAATGCCCCCCTAAACGCCCCCGCCTTTGCGCTGGATGGCGGCGAGGAACCCGAAATTGCAGGGGTTTACCTGATTGATGGCGCAGGCAACCCGCGCCGCATTGGCTGGGCTGTGGCGAACGAGTTTTCCGACCATGTGACCGAGCGGATCAATTATTTGTACCTTGCCCATTCCAAACTGCGGCCCGCCAGCTTTGGCCCCGAAATTCTGATTGGCGATTTGCCCGATGATATTCGTGGGGCAAGCCGCATTTTGCGCGGCGGGCAGGTGGTTTGGGAAAAGCCGTTCCTATCGGGGGCTGCCAACATGTCGCACAGCTTTGCCAATTTGGAACATCACCATTTCAAATATGACGTTTTCCGTCAGGCAGGCGATGTACATGTGCATATGTTTGGCACCGCAACCCTGTCTTTTGCCGATAACTTCGCCACGCAGACAGGCGACGTTTTTGAAATTGACGCGCCGCAATTGGGCCTGCCCCTGCGCAACCCCCTTGGTCAAGATGCCGATCTTGGCATGATTTCTGTATCAGCTTTGTGAGGATGACATGACATTCAAACCCGCCCCATGGCCCCGCAAGCTGCGTTCACAAGAATGGTTCGGCGGCACAACCAAAGACGCGATCTATCATCGCGGCTGGATGAAAAATCAGGGATTTCCGCCAGATTTGTTCGATGGCCGCCCTGTTATTGGTATTTTGAATACGTGGTCAGAGCTTACCCCCTGCAACGCGCATCTGAACGACATTGCGCAGCGGGTTAAACATGGCATTTACGAGGCGGGCGGTTTCCCTGTGGAAGTGCCTGTTTTCAGCGTATCCGAATCAGCCTTTCGCCCCACCGCAATGATGTTCCGCAATTTGGCGGCCATGCAGGTGGAAGAGGCAATGCGCGGCCAGCCGATGGATGGCTGCGTTTTGCTGGTGGGCTGCGATAAAACCACCCCCAGCCTGTTGATGGCGGCTGCCAGCACCGACATCCCGTCCATCGTTGTGA
>JAIXVS010000278.1 GCA_027482795.1 Rhodobacter sp. | reverse complement strand
TTTCGGCGGCCCAAGCGCTGCGTTCGTCGACGGCGACGATATTGCGCAAAGCCCCGCCGCGCAAAGGATAGGTCACCAAATGCCGCCCTGCCCCCATATGTACCTGCACCTCGGCGGGGCCGCCATCACCTGCAATTGTGGCACGCCATGCGACTTGGCCTGTGAAGAACGGCGCGCTTGGCCCGTTTAGGGCAGATCGCAGCACCGAATGCAGCCCATCCGCGCCAATCAGCAGGGGGGCTGCAACATCGTCTCTGCTCGCCATGCGCAGGTGGGGTTGATCGCCCGTTAAATCAACGCTGGCCACCTGCGCGTTCAGATGCAGCGCCGCCCCAGCATCAAGCGCGCCCTTGCGCAAAATTTCGATCAGGTCGGCGCGGTGGATGAAATGGTAATCGCGGTCTTGTGGGCGGCGGGTTAAATCCATCCGCACCACGCGCGCGCCTGTCTGCCCGTTCAAAAGTTCCAGCGCGCGGGCCTGCACGCCAATACGCGCCAGATCATCGCCCAGCCCCAGCGCGCGCAAAACGCGCGCGCCATTGGGGGCAATTTGAAGGCCTGCGCCCACTTCGCGGATCGCCTGCGCCTGTTCCAGAACCTGCACCTGCGCCCCGCGCAGCGCAAGGCCCCGCGCCAGCGCCAGCCCTGCAATCCCTGCGCCAATTATGACAACGCTTTGCCCCGCCAGCCGCATCAGCGCCGCCCAAAACAAACCGCCGAAGCCCAAAGGCCTCGGCGGTTGTTTATCTGATCTTTGGCGATGGGCATCTGCGCCACATCAATCGTCGCGGTGCACCTTTTCGCGGCGTTCGTGTTTTTCTTGCGCTTCCAGCGTCATGGTCGCAATCGGGCGTGCGTCCAGACGTTTGAGGGAAATCGGCTCGCCCGTCATCTCGCAATAGCCAAACTCGCCCGCCTCGATGCGGCGCAGGGCTGCGTCGATTTTGCTCACCAGCTTGCGCTGGCGGTCGCGCGTGCGCAGTTCCAGCGCGCGGTCGGTTTCCTCAGACGCGCGATCTGCGATATCGGGCACATTGCGCCCGCTGTCTTGCAGATTGTCGATTGTGTCGGCGGATTGTCCCAGCAGTTCCTGCTTCCAGACAATCAATTTGCGGCGGAAATATTCCAGCTGCAACTCATTCATAAAGGGCTCATCCTCGGCGGGACGATAGTCATCAGGCAAAAAGACTTCGGCTTTCATGGTCGGCTCCCCAGTTCGGGGGCGATCTGCGTGAACGGTATCCATTTCAGTCACCCCACTTTTGCGGTGCAGATACTCTATGCCCATCACATTGTCACTAGCGGTTGCGCGAAAGGTTGCGGGAAAATCGCGCAGTCGCTAGGCTGCATTAGGGCAAATCGGCAAGGTGTTGGAATGGAAGCGAAATTTAACTCAACCTCTGGTTACATTGCCCCGCCCGATTTGCAAATGGCGGTAAATGCGGCGGTCACCTTGCAGCGGCCGCTGCTGGTTAAGGGCGAACCTGGCACGGGTAAGACAGAACTTGCGCGGCAGGTGGCGGCATCCTTGGGGATGGAATTGATTGAATGGGGAATCAAATCCACCACCAAGGCGCAGCAGGGCCTGTATGAATATGACGCGGTGGCGCGCCTGCGCGATTCGCATCTGCCAATGGGCAGCGGCGGCGAAAGGGTGGGCGATGTGGCCAATTACATTCGCCACGGCAAGCTGTGGCAGGCCTTTACCGCCCCCGCCCGTGTGGTGCTGCTGATAGATGAAATCGACAAGGCGGATATCGAATTTCCCAACGATTTGCTGGCGGAATTAGATGCGATGGAATTTCACGTCTATGAGACGGGCGAGACGATCCGCGCGCGGCACCGCCCCGTGGTCATCATCACGTCGAACAACGAAAAAGACCTGCCCGATGCGTTTTTGCGCCGCTGCTTTTTCCATTACATCCGCTTTCCCGATGAGGCGACGCTGGCGGCCATTGTGCGGGTGCATTTCCCCCATATCAAAGAGGCGCTGCTAACGGCGGCCCTGACGCAGTTCTTTGCCCTGCGCGAAATGCCAGGGATCAAAAAGAAACCTTCGACTTCCGAAGTGCTAGATTGGCTGAAACTGCTGCTTGCGGCGGATATGAGTGCCGATCAGCTGCGCGGTGCAGGCAAAAACGCCCTGCCCGCGCTGCATGGGGCGCTTTTGAAGACCGAGGCTGATGTGGCGCTGTTTGAAAAGCTGGCCTTTTTGTCGCGGGGCGATGGGCGCAGCTAGGGGGATTCGGCGGTTAAATTGGGCGGGCGATTGGTGACGATTTTCGCCGAATCGGTATTGTTTGCCATAGTTTGGCCACGATCCTGACACAAAGGCATCACGAAAACTGATTTTTCTGAAATAATTTGAAATATTGCGTTACAAATCTGGGGAAAATCTGGGGTGAATCGGGGTTTGCTCTGCCATGGGTAGATTCTGCCTGAATCCGAAAAAATCAAAAGATTGACACAGACAGGCCCCGTTCCTGACACTGCAATCCTGTTGATTTGCCAAACAGCATGTCTGATGCGCCAAAGCTGCGCTTGGACGGTTTTGAAGGCGATGCGCCACTGCGGTGCATCCCCGCCCGTGCCCTTTGCGTTCTGCCGCAGGGGCGCGGTTAAAAGCCGCCAAGTTTGCCCGAAATGGGCCAGCCAAAGGCGTCAGGCGTGCCAGAAGGTGGGTCGCGGTGGGACGTGAGCTTGCCTTCGTGCCGAGGGTCTGCACCCCTTTCCGACTGCTCGGAAGGGAGTCAGATTTTATAGTGCGGCGAAAGCGCGGGCCGAAACGGTCAGCCAAAGCATCGCAGTGGGTATGGGGATACCTGCTGCGAGGCGGCTGAACGGGTGGGTTACGAGTGTCTTGCCGTGTGTTGATGTTTAGGAAGGCCCCCCCTTCCGCACTATGGAAAAGAGCTGCCAAGCCATGCGTGTATTGCCCGTTATCGCCTTGTGTCTGATGTCGGCCTGTATGCCCCAAACGGGGGCGCAGGTAACGAGATCTTTTGCCAGTGACAAAGCAAGTGGGGCTATCGATGCCCTGCCGCAATCACTTGGCAGCTCCCCTCCGCCCAGTGCGGTGCGCGCGAACGCTGAACTGCTGAAAACCTTTTTGGATTTAGAATTCAAAATGGAAAGCGGGCGCGTTTTGCCTGTGTTTACCCGTTTTGAAGGCCCCATCACGGTGCGCATGATCGGCGATGTGCCAGCATCCGCGCGGGCCGAAATGGCGCGGCTGATTGCGCGGTTCCGCAACGAGGCGGGCATTGATGTTTCCGAAGTGGGCGCAGGGCAGCCTGCCTCGATCAACATCGATTTTCAGCCCCGCGCCGAAATGGCCAAAGTGGTGCCCATGGCCGCCTGCTTTGTGGTGCCGCGCCTGACATCGTTTGCCGACTATAAGACCCAGCGCACCAGCCCTTCGGTCGATTGGACAACCCTGACCGAACGGCAGAATGTGGCGGTGTTTGTGCCGTCAGGCACCTCGGCGCAAGAGGTGCGCGATTGTCTGCACGAAGAAGTGGCCCAAGCGATGGGCCCGCTGAACGATCTGTATCACCTGCCCGATTCCGTTTTTAACGACGATAACTTCAACACTGTTTTGACCAGCTTTGATATGATGGTTCTGCGGATGCATTATGCGCCCGAACTGAAATCGGGCATGAATCAGGCCGAAGTGGCCCAGCGTCTGCCCAACATTTTGGCGCGGATCAATCCGCGCGGCGAAGGGCTGCCCGCGCAATCGGTGCGCATTGCGCCCCGCTCTTGGGTGGCGGCGGTTGAGCAAAGCTTTGGCGTGGGCGGCACAGCAGGCAGCCGTGTGCAAGCCGCTGAAAACATGCTGAACATCGCCATGGCGCAGGGCTGGCGCGATTCCCGCCTTGGGTTCAGCTATTACGCCAAAGGGCGGGCATTGTCGGCGGTTAGCCCCGCAAAAGCCGTCACTGCCTTTGCCGAAGCGGCCCGCATTTACCGCGCCATTCCTGGGGCAAGCGTGCAGGCCGCGCATGTGGATATGCAATTGGCCGCGATTGCGCTGTCATCTGGCCAGCCTGCCAAGGCGATTGAGTTTGC
Organism: Rhodobacter sp.; assembly: GCA_027482795.1. Classification (GTDB taxonomy): domain Bacteria; phylum Pseudomonadota; class Alphaproteobacteria; order Rhodobacterales; family Rhodobacteraceae; genus Cypionkella. The sequence continues at coordinate 17,776 of JAIXVS010000278.1, read as the reverse complement.
CGACCGCGCCATTCCCGTGGCCCAGCGCGCAGAAAATGCGTCTTTGCTGGCAACCTTGATGCTGATCAAGGCCGAGGCGCTGGAAAACGCAGGGCAAAGCGCCGCAGCACAGGCGCTGCGTCTCGACTCCTTGTCTTGGGCGCGCTATGGCTTTGGCGCAGAAGGCCAGATGCGCGCGCGGCAATCAGAAATTGCCAACTTGGGCGCGCGCGGCCGCAAAGGATAGCGCGAAGGTGGCACTGCCGCCCGCATAAAGGGGGCAAAGGTGCTGGTCATTTTGGGTATCGTTTCTGGCGCAATTTTGGGGCCGCTGCGGGCGCGCCAACTGGGCGGTAAGCGCAACGATGCCCTGCACTATGGCGCGGCCTTTGCCCTGATTGGCGCGCTCTTGGGCGTATTTGCCACCATCATCGTGCACCGCCTGTCGGTGTAAGCAGCCCCTATGTTCGCGCCCCTTATCACCGCCTTGCGTGATCTAAGGGTTCCTGTATCGCTGCTGGAATATCTGACTTTGCTGCGCGCGGTGCAGGCGGGGCTGGCCACCAATGATGTGGATGGGTTTTATCTGCTGGCCCGCCTAACGCTGATCAAAGACGAGCGGCATTTTGATGCATTTGACCGCGCCTTTTCTGCCGCATTTGCAGGGGCCGATGCGATCAGCATTGATGCCGTGATCCGCGCGCTGGACATTCCCAAAGAATGGCTGACCAAACTGGCCGAGGGGCAACTGACCCCAGAAGAGCGCGACAAGATCAAAGCCTTGGGCGGGCTAGAGGCGCTGATGGCCACCTTGCGCCTGCGTCTGGCCGAGCAGCGCGAACGCCACCAAGGCGGCAATAAATGGATCGGCACGGCAGGCACCTCGCCCTTTGGCGCCTATGGTTATAACCCCGAAGGCATTCGCATTGGGCAGGACGGGGGCCGCCAGCACCGCGCGGTGAAAGTCTGGGATCGGCGCGAGTATCGCGCGCTGGCGGGGGACACCCCTATTGGCATTCGTTCCATCAAATTGGCGCTGCGGGCCCTGCGCCAATGGGCGCGCACGGGGGCCGAAGAGTTTGATCTGCCCGCCACCATCGCCGCCACTGCCGCGCAGGGAATGCTGGATGTGCAAATGCGCCCCACGCGGCGCAACGGCGTTAAGGTGCTGCTTTTTCTAGATATTGGCGGGTCGATGGATGCGCATATCGCCGTGATGGAGCAGCTGTTTTCCGCCGCGAAATCTGAATTTCGCAGCCTGAGCACGTTTTATTTCCACAATTGCCTGTATGAAAACCTTTGGCGCGATCCTGCGCGGCGCTGGCGCGAGGCGATGGGCACCGCCGATGTTTTGCAGCAATTTGGCCCAGAACATCGCGCCATCTTTATCGGTGATGCTGCCATGTCACCTTATGAAATTTTGCAACCGGGCGGCGCGGTGGAACATCACAACCCCGAGGCGGGCGCAGTCTGGCTGGCCCGCGCAACAGCGGCATGGCCGCGCCATTTGTGGATCAACCCCGCGCCCCAGACTGCTTGGGCCTATACCCATTCCACCCAATTGATTGCGCAGGCCTTTGGAGGGCATATGGTGCCGTCAACACTGGACGGTTTGGCGCGCGGGATGAAGGTTTTGAAATAAGCGGCGCGCGCGCGTGGCATGGGCCAGCAAAACAGCCCAAACCCTTGGCAAAGCGCGCAGCCCGCCCCATATCTGGCTTATGCTGAAACTTGTCCCCTTCTTGCTGCCCGTGGTCTATGCGCTGCTGATGATGCAGTTTTCGGTCTGGCGCACCAAATCGATGCTGGCCGCGCAGTCCAAACCCTTGGCCGAGCCAAGCCTAGTTGCCGCGCTGGCCCCAATTGCTGCGGCCTTGGGGCAGCCGCATATCCGCGTCAATGTTTATAACATTCCCGCCATAAACGGGCTGGCAGCCCCTGATGGGCAGATTTACCTGACCCAAGGTTTTGTCGATGCCTATCGCGCAGGGCGCGTCACCGCCCCCGAACTGGCCGCCGTTGTGGCGCATGAATTGGGCCATGTCAGCCTTGGGCATATGCGGCGGCGGATGATTGATTTTACGGGGCAAAATGCCGCCTTTGTCATGCTGTCGGCGGTTTTGGGCCGCTTTTTACCCTTTATCGGTATCTGGATTGCGCGCGCCCTGTCGACCGCGCTGATGGCGCGCCTGTCGCAGCGCGACGAGTTTGAGGCCGACGCTTTTGCCGCCGCCCTGATGATCAAATCGGGCTACGGCACGGCCCCGCAGATCAGCCTGTTTCAACGGCTTGACGGGCTGACAGGCGGCGGCGCGCGTCCGCCCGAATGGATGGCCTCCCACCCCAAAACCGACAAACGCATTGCGGCGATCAAAGCGGCCGACGCGCGCTGGGCGGCCGTTAGGGGTTAAAGCCCCATCGCCTTGGCAAGGCGTGGGCACCCTGCGCGTTTGAGCAGCGCTTTGAGGGATACCGCCGCCCCTGCTTTGGTTTGCGCGCGGGTGTGAACATCGCGCACCACATCGCCCATCGCGCCTGGGTGATGGCTGAACATCTCCCACAAAAACCCATCAGGATCGCGCCGCGCCACCCCCTCGCCCACCAGCACGCCGCGCGGGAAATCACTGGCGTTCAGGGTGATGATGGCATCGGATGATCCTGCAATCGCCACGGCCAGCACATGGCGGTCATTCTCGTCAGGCAAAATCAGCCGCGCCTCGATATGGGGGGCGGCGGGCAGCTTGGCATTGGGGTGGGCGCGCGCCACTAGCGCCGCCTCAAGCCGAGCCTCTGCTTCGGCGGCGGGGCCCAGTTTGCGCGTGGCGCGCAGCCATTCCTCGATAATGCGGTCTGACCATTGCGCGCGATAAAGCCCCGCGCGATCTGCGCCCAGCAGCAGCCCGCGCAGCACGGGCGGGTATAAAACGCAGGCGTCTAGAACGGCACGGATCATCACATTTTGCGCTCCGCGCGGGAGGTATTTATACCAAAATGAAAGCGAGGAAACCAAATCTCTTTCATTTTGGCCCAAATACCTATTTCAACCATCAAGGCGAAAGAACAGCGCCTTCAGATATGCGCTTTCCGCCAATTGCGGCAGCATAGGGTGGTCTGGCCCTGCATAGCCCGTGTGCAGAAGTTGCCCGCGCCGCCCGCCGCGCCCAATGCCGCGCGCAGAGGCATTGCGAAACGCCATAATATCGGCGGCATGGCTGCACGAACACAGCACCAAATAGCCGCCTTTGGCCACCAATGGCGCAGCAAGGCGGGCAAGGCGTTCATAGGCGCGCAGCCCCGCCTCTAGCGCGGGTTTGGCGGGGGCAAATGCAGGGGGATCGCAGATCACCAGATCAAAGGTTTCACCCGCCGCACCCAAAGATTCCAGCACATCAAAGGCATCGCCTTGGCGCGTGGTCAGGCGCGCGTCCAGCCCAATGGCGCGCGCGCCTTGCACGGCAAGCTCTAGGGCTGCGGCAGACCCATCGACGCACAGCGCGCTATCTGCCCCATTTGCCAGCGCTGCAAGGCCAAACCCGCCCACATGGCTGAACACATCCAGCACCCGCGCGCCCTTGGCCAAACGCGCCGCAAAAGCGTGGTTGGGGCGCTGGTCAAAGAACAGACCCGTCTTTTGCCCATGGGTCAAATCGGCCAAATAGGTGGCCCCGTTCATGGGCACAGCAATGGGGCCTGCCAGCGCGCCGCGCATGATTGCGGTTTCCTCGGCCAAACCTTCCAGCCCCCGCGCGCGGCCTGATCCGTTTTTGACCACAGTTTTGATGCCTGTCACCTGCATCAGCGCATCTACCAGCGCGTCCAGATGCACCTCGGCCCAAGCGGCGTTGGGTTGGATCACTGCAACATCGCCAAAACGGTCGATAATCACACCAGGTAGGCTATCAGATTCGGCATGGATAAGCCGGTAAAACGGCAGATCATACAGCCGCGCGCGCAGATCCAGCGCGCGGGCGATTTTGGCGGCAAACCATGCGGTATCAATCACCGCTTCGGGATCGCGGTCGATCATCCGCGCGATGATTTTGGATTTGGTATTGACCGTCACCAGCCCCATCGGGCGGCGTTCGGCATCTTCCAGCACGGCGAATGCGCCCGCAGGAATGGCCATGGTGCGGCGGTCACTGACCACCTCGTCGGCGTAAACCCATGGAAAGCCATGGCGAATGGCCCGCGCCTCGGCCTTTGGTTTGAGCCGCACACGGGGCAGGCCTGCAGGGGCGGGGCCATCGATATCGTCATCGGGGGGGGAGATTTGATCATTCATCCCCGCTGCATAATCGCATTGCCGCCCCATGAAAAGAGGGCAATGCGCGCGGCGGTTGCTGCGTTAATTGAGGGGCGCGTCACTGGGGCTTTGCGCGGCGCGGGCAACGCCTGCCAGCAGCCCACCGCCACCAGAACTGCGGCCAAGTTCCTTTTGAATAGACGCGGCCAGCGCCTCGCGGATCACCACGGCCTGCGTGCGCCCGACAGCCTCTTCGGCCTGCGCAGCCGCACCGCCTGCCGCGCGCACCGTGGCATTGACGCGCGGCTCTTGCAGCAGCACCTCGCCCGTGGCGGCATCGCGCAGGGTAAGGGCATAGATCAACTCGTGCTTGCCACCAAAACTGTCGCGGGTTTTCTGGGTCAGGGCGTGAAAGCGCGCGACCTGCACATCAACGGTCACTGCGCGGCCCGCGCGAAACGCCCCTGCGCCCGCCGTAATGCCGTCGCGCATCAGCTTTTCCACTTGGGCAAAGCGGTTGCCCGCAGCTTCGCCATGCCAAACAATATCGGCGGCGGGTTTATATGTGTTTTCTTCGGATACCACCAAACTGCGCGGTACCAGAACATTGACCCGCGTCACATTATATCCGCTGGGCTGCTGCGCGGCCAAAGACGGCGCGCCAAGACCGCCGCGCGACGGCGGGTCAGACAACATGCAGCCCGAAAGGCCAAAGGCGGCCAAGGCGATTACAGTAAAACGAAAGCTGCGCATTCCGCACCTCATGGGTTCAAGATCATGATGATGGGGTAGCGCGGGACTATGGCCAGCATGGGCCAGAACTGCCGCGAAAATGGGACAATTTTGCGAAAATTGTGGCAAATGGCCGCGCGGCTCTGCGCGCAAAGCGGGGTTGTTAGCGCTAACAAGTGGTGGTACATTTACATATCACAAAGGATTCCCCCCATGAGCAAGCTTCATTCAGCCATCGACCGCGTGACGGACCGTATCCGCGCCCGCAGCGAAACCGCGCGGGCGGTATATCTGGCGCGCTTGCGCGGGGCGGCGGGAAATGGCCCTGTGCGCGCGCATTTGTCTTGCGGCAATCAGGCCCATGCCTATGCGGCGATGGAGGGGCAAAAAGAGGCTTTGGCGGCAGGGCGCGTGGCCAATTTGGGCATCATCACCGCGTATAATGATATGCTGTCGGCGCATCGCCCGTTTGAAACCTATCCCGATTTAATCCGCAAGGCTGCCGCCAACACGGGGGTGACTGTGCAGGTCGCAGGCGGCGTGCCTGCCATGTGCGATGGGGTGACGCAGGGCCAACCGGGGATGGAACTGTCGCTGTTCTCGCGCGATGTGATTGCGCTGGCCGCTGGCGTGGGCCTGTCGCACAACTGTTTTGATGCCGCGCTGTACCTTGGTGTGTGTGATAAAATTGTGCCTGGCCTGATTATTGCCGCCGCCACCTTTGGTCATATCCCCGCTGTGTTTGTGCCCGCAGGCCCGATGACATCGGGCCTGCCCAATGACGAGAAATCGCGCGTGCGCAACGCCTATGCCAATGGCGAGGTGGGGCGCGATGCGCTGATGGCGGCGGAAATGGCCAGCTATCACGGCGCGGGCACGTGCACGTTCTATGGCACGGCCAACACCAACCAAATGCTGATGGAGTTTATGGGCCTGCATTTGCCAGGCGCATCCTTTGTCAACCCGAACACGCCCTTGCGCGATGCGCTGACCACGGCGGCGGTGGAAAAGGCCGCCCAAATCACCGCGCTGGGCAATGATTTCCGCCCCGCGGGCGAGATTTTGGATGAGCGCGCCTATGTCAACGGCCTTGTCGGGTTGATGGCTACGGGTGGGTCAACCAACCTTGTGCTGCACCTGCCCGCCATGGCCCGCGCATCGGGCGTTTTGCTGGATTTGCAGGATTTTGACGATATTTCTGCTGCCGTGCCCCTGATGGCCAAGGTTTACCCAAACGGCATTGCCGATGTGAACCATTTCCACGCGGCGGGCGGCCTGCCTTATATGATCGGCCAACTGCTGGATGCGGGCCTTCTGCATTCCGATGCAAAAACAATTGCTGGTGATGGGCTGGGTGCGTACCGCAATGAGCCAAAGCTGTTGGACGGGCGTCTGACTTGGGTCGATGGGCCCGCGCAGACGCTGAATGATAAAATCCTGCGTCCAGCATCCGACCCGTTCCAAGCCACGGGGGGCCTGCGCCAATTGGTTGGCAATTTGGGGCGCGGCGTGATCAAAGTGTCCGCCGTGGCACCCGAACGCCATGTGATCGAGGCCCCTGCCCGCATATTCCACAGCCAAGAGGCGGTGAAAGCCGCCTTTAAGGCAGGCGAATTTACATCCGATGTGGTGGTCGTGCTGCGTTTCCAAGGCCCGCAGGCCAACGGAATGCCAGAACTCCACTCGCTGACCCCCGTTCTGACCATTTTGCAAGATCGCGGCCATAAGGTGGCTTTTGTCACCGATGGGCGCATGTCGGGGGCATCGGGCAAGGTGCCCTCGGCGATCCACGTCTCGCCCGAGGCGGCGCTGGGCGGCCCGCTTGCGCGCCTGCGCGATGGTGATATCGTGCGGCTTGATGCCGTGTCGGGAACGCTGTCCACATCGGCCACAGATTTCGCGGGGCGCGAAGCTGTCGTTGCTGACCTTTCGGCGAATGCGCACGGAATTGGGCGCGAATTGTTCGAGGTGTTCCGCCGCAATGTCGGCACGTCGGAAACGGGCGCGGGCGTTGTCGTTTAACCTTTTGCGCTCCGCGCGGGAGGTATTTTGACCAAAATGAAACCTGCTTTCACTTTGGCTTAAATACCTAAATAAAATACTTTTAATCGGCCCCAACGCGGGGAGTAGGAGACCCAAATGACCCCAGCCCAGCAATCCAAAGCCGCCCGTGCGATTTGCCAATTGGCCCTTGTGGTGCCTGTTTTGGTGATCGATGATTTAGCCCATGCCGCGCCCTTGGCGCGCGCGTTGGTGGCAGGGGGCTTGCCCGCGCTAGAGGTGACGCTGCGCACGCCTTGCGCGCTGGATGCCATTCGCGCCATGTCGGAAATTGAAGGCGGCGTTGTGGGGGCGGGAACGCTGCTGACCCCAGCCGATGTAAAGGCGGCAGTGGCGGCGGGGGCGAAATTTGGGGTATCCCCTGGCGCAACTGACCGTCTGATCGCCGCCTGCGAGGATGAGGGGCTGGCGCTGCTACCAGGTGGAGCCACGGCGTCCGAGATTATGGCCCTGCTGGAACGCGGCTATAGCGTGCAAAAGTTCTTCCCTGCCGAACAGGCGGGCGGGGCGGCATATTTGAAATCCATCGGCTCGCCCATTCCGCAGGTGTCTTTCTGCCCCACGGGTGGGATCAGCCTGAAAATCGCGCCTGATTATTTGGGACTGAAAAACATCCTCTGCGTGGGCGGGTCTTGGGTTGCGCCCAAAGACGCCATGGCGCGCGGTGATTGGGCTGCAGTTGAGACATTGGCGCGCGAGGCGGCGGCGCTGCCCCGCGCCGCCAAATGAGCACGCCCGAAATTGCCACCTGCCTTTGGTTTGACGACGAGGGGCTAGAGGCCGCGCAGCTTTATGTCTCGCTGTTTGAGGGTAGCGAAATCACCAATGTCTTCTACAAGGGCGGCGACGCGGCGAATGGCGCGTTTACGGTCGAGTTTACCCTGATGGGCCAGCGCTATTGGATCTTGAACGGCGGGCCGCATTTCGCCCATTCGCCTGCTGTTTCCATCACTGTGCATGTCGACACACAGGCCGAAGTTGACCGTCTTTGGGATGCGCTGCTGGCAGGCGGCGGGGTGGAAAGCCGCTGCGGCTGGCTGGTTGACCGTTTTGGCCTATCTTGGCAGATCATCCCGCGCGCACTGCCGCGCCTGATGAAATCGGACGTTTCGGGCCGCGTGATGGCGGCGATGATGGAAATGGTCAAGCTGGACATTGCCGCATTAGAGGCCGCCGCACGCGGCTAAACCCGCCCTGCCCGCCCGCCGCGCCGCACTGGGCGCGCGCCAGCGGCCAAGGCTTGGGTCAAAAGCTGGGTCATGGGATGATCGCCCTGCCCTGCGCCGTGATGCGCCAGCAGATGCTGCGTGGCCGCCGCAGTATCCGCCCCCAAGGGCAGCGACAGGGCCCAATCAATTAGGATGGATCGGCATTCATCCAAGGTGATGCCTTCTATGGCATAGGATTCGCGGATCAGACCCTTTGGATCGGCGGCGATCACACTGGCAGGGCGCATATCAGTCATGTAAGTCTACCTTCCCGTCCATACGTAGCGCGCCCAAGAACGCACAAATAATTTTGTCGCAGCGCGCAGCCGTATCTGACAAACGCGCGCCCATGTCCGCCTCGTCTAATCCCGCCACAGCCGCCACAAACGCACGCCCGCCTGCACCAAATTGGGCGGGGCCAGCGCCATCGCCCAGCAGGCGCAATCCGCATTGCAGACGCGTCATCAGCATGTACCCATCTAGCAACACTTGCGCATCTGTTTGCGGCATATGGCCCGCCAAAACCCCCGCTTTGATTTGACCCTGCGCGGCGCGGGCGGGGCTGGCGGCCAGTAGCGCCAACGTTTGTGCGCATAGTTCGATATCCATCATGCGGCCCGCGCCTGCGTTTGCCTCCCAATCGGGTCATGGCCCCGTTTGCGCGCTGGCAAGGCGCGCGCGCATGTCGGCAACATCGGCGCGCAGGGCAGCGGCCTTGCCCTTTTCGGTGATGACGGCGCAGCGCAGCGTTTCGATATCGCGCGCAAGACCAGCATCCCCCACCATCACGCGCGCGCGAGTTAGGGCCAAATGTTCCCACGTCCACGCCTCATCGCGCTGATAGCTGGCGAATGCGGCAAGCGAGGTGGCCACGGGCCCCTTGCGCCCCGATGGCCGCAGCCGCACGTCCACCTCGTAAAGCCGCCCCTTTGCGGTTTGCGCCGACAATGCAGTGACAAAGCTTTGCGTCAGGCGGGCAAAATATTGGCGGGTTGGCAAAGGGCGGGGGCCGACCGAAGCATCCACGCCCTGCGCATCATAAATCAAAATAATATCCAAATCAGACGCCGCATTCAGACGCCCCGCGCCAAGGCTACCCATGCCCAAAACCGCCGCCCCGCGCCCAGGCGCTGGCCCATGGCGGCGCGCGAAATCTTGCGCGACAACGGGCCACAGCGCCGCAATCACCGCCCCTGCTAGGGCTGCATATTGCGCGCCTGCATCGTCTGCCGAAATCAGCCCCCGCAAAAGATGCACGCCAATGCGGAAATGCCATTCCTTTTGCCATGCGCGCGCGCCGTCCAGACGCGCCTCGTAATCGGGGGCTACGGCCAACAGGCTGGCCAGTTCGCCCGTAAGCGCCGCATCACTGGGCCAAGGTGCCCAAAACGCGCCGCCAATCACCCCATCAAGCACGGCGGAATGCCGCGACAGATACAGCGCCAAACTGGGGGCGGTTGCCGCAATATCAATGATCAAATCCACCAGCGCGGGGTTGGCATCGAACAGGCTAAAAATTTGCACACCCGCAGGCAGACCCGCCAAGAACCCATCCAGCGCCATCAACGCCTCGGCGGGGTGATCGGCGCGGGCCAGGCGCGTCTGAAGCTTGGGCAACAGGCGCTGAAAAATGCTTTGCGCACGCGCGGATCGCAGGGCGGGATAGGCCCGCCAGCTTGCAATAATGGCAGCAAATTCGGGCGGCAGGTTTGGGGTTTGCGCGGCTGTTGCAGGGGCCGCTTGCCCCGTTGCGGCAGGGTTGAAGAATTCATCCGTCAATCGGTCAGTCTCGGCCAGACGCGCCAGCAGATCACGTCGAAAATCAGCCTCGCTTTGCCCACAAAACGCCGCAAGCCGCGCGATACCACCTTGCGAGCTGGGCAGATCATGGGTTTGTTCATCCTGCACCATTTGGATGCGATGTTCGATGTCGCGGTGGGCCAGATACAGGCGCGACAGGGCCGCCGCATCGCCGTCACTTGTCCATCCCTTGGCCGCCAGCGCGCCCAGCGCGCCCAAAGTGGTGGGGTCGCGCAAACTGGCATCGCGCCCGCCCGCAATCAACTGGCGGGTCTGGGCATAAAATTCGATTTCGCGGATACCCCCCGCGCCCAGTTTCATATTGTGCCCTTCCAGTTTAATCGGCCCATGCAGCCCGCGATGGGTGCGAATGCGCAGGCGCATGTCATGGGCATCTTGAATGGCGGCAAAATCCAAATGCTTGCGCCACACAAACGGGGTTAGGCCCGCCAAAAACCGCTGCCCCGCAGCGATATCGCCCGCGCAAGGGCGCGCTTTGATATAGGCCGCACGCTCCCACGTCCTTCCCTCGGCCTCGTAATAGGCCATGGCGGCGGCCATCGATAGGCAAACGGGGGTGACAGCGGCATCGGGGCGCAGGCGCAGATCAACGCGAAAGACATAACCATCTTCGGTGATATCTTGTAAAAGTGCTGACATGCGCCGCACCACGCGAACAAAGGCGCTGCGCGCCTCGGCGGCATCCGCACCGTATCGGTCTTGATCGAACAGGCAGATCAGGTCGATGTCAGACGAATAGTTCAGCTCATACGCGCCCATTTTGCCCATAGCCAGCACCACCAACCCCGCGCCCGTGGCTGCTTCATCAGGGGTGGCGAGGGGAAGTTTGCCGCGCCGAATTTCATCGCCCACCAAAAGCGTGACGCAGCGTTGCACGGCGCAGTCTGCAAAAACTGTCAGCGCGCGGGTGACGGTCATCGTATCCCAAACGCCGCCCAAATCGGCCAGCGCCGCCAGCAGCGCCACGCGGGCCTTGGCCACACGCAAGTCTTTGGCAAGACTGGGCAATGTGGCGTTATCCAGCCCCGCCAGCACGCCGTCCAGCGCGCCCTGCGGGTCGCCTTGCAGCACGCTGTGCAACCAATCACCCTGCCTGCGCAGCAGGTCTTTGATATAGGGGCTGCACCCCGCCGCCCCTGCAACCAGACCCCCCACAGGCGCGGGCATATCCGCAAAAGGCAGCGCCGCTTCGCCCCCTATTGCAGCGTCAAAGGGAATGGGGCAGCGTGTGATACGGGCGGCAAATGGCAACATAGCGCCAAAGTGATGCCGCCGCGCCCAAAGGTCAAGCAAAGGAAGAACATGAGCAAAAGTCTGGCCCGCGTCACCGCCGCCCTGAAGGCCGCAGGAATTGACACACGCCCCATCGAAATGCCCAGCGAGACGCGCACCGCACAGCAAGCCGCCGATGCCGCAGGCTGCGCGCTGGATCAAATTGTAAAATCGATCATCTTCGCAGGAGATTCTGGACAACTTTACCTATTTTTAACGGCGGGCGGCGGCATGGTGGATGGGGCTGCGGCATCGCGGCTTGCGGGCGAACCTTTGGGCCGCGCCGATGCAAACCGCGTGCGCGAGGTGACAGGTTTTGCCATTGGCGGTGTTTCGCCGCTTGGGCATTTAACCCCGCTGCCCCTGTGGATGGACGAAAATCTTCTGCAATTTCAAATAGTTTGGGCCGCTGCGGGCACGCCCAACCATATTTTTGCGATAGCACCGCAGGACTTGGCGCGCATCACGGGTGCCTGTCTAGCGCCGTTTACATAAGGCGCGCAGGATCCTATCGGCATTAGCAATATTTTAAACCCTTTGGGGCTATGACGAAAGCACGCAATATTGGGTGTGCCATGAAAATTTCAACGCTTCTTACAGTCGCAATTTTGACGGTCAGCGGTATCGCTGTCGCACAATCGGGGAAATCGGCGCTGTTTGCGTTAAGCAATTCGCAAAAGGTTCAAACACTGCGCGAACTTGTCGCGCTGCGGGGAATGTGGTTTGAAGAGCTGACATCGCTGTCGCTAGAACGCAGCTTAAGCCAAGTGCAACTGTCGATGGCACCCGAAAACGACGCGGCTGTAGACGATTTGCGCAGGGCGCAGCGCGAACATTCGTCCGCCAAGTTTACCGAGATTAAGAGCATCCTGACCCAGATCGAAGGGTTCCCGATGCGCGATGAGTTGTCGGGCGACACCGAACAGGCGTTGCAGGCGATTGCAGAAGACCACAAAGTTATTGATGACCTTGTCGAAAAACCCTTAAGCGAGCGTGATCACGCGATGGGCGAAGAGGCGATCGAGGAAATCAAATCCATGATCGTCGAAATGCGGGGGATGACGGTGCATATCGTTGTTCCAAACGAATTGACCTCGACCGAGGTCACGTTACTGATGCGCTTGCAAGAAACCGTGTTTGACGCGCGCGAATATTCAGGCCGCGCCCGCAGCATGTTCGCCATTGCAACCATGCACGGGCGCACCTTAACGCCGTCGGAACTAACCTATGTCGACTTTAACCTAAACCGCGCTTTGGAAGCGTGGCGGTCGGTTGAACATATCACAGAAACCATCCCAATTCCGCCAACGGTGACCCAGAAAATTGAAGAAACCCAACTGCAATTTACCCAGTACGTTGCCTTGCTGGATAAATTGAAAGATGAAATACGCGCGGCACAGGATGATGCCGTTGCCAATGGGATGACTGATGTCAGCGTGCCGATCACTTACAGCGTCACCTTTGATGAGTATTTCAAACAATCGGGCGATGCCTTGGCAGGTCTGTCTGGCCTGATCAATGTTGTCAGTGTTTCGCTGGATGAAATTTGGGCGGCGCGCGATACAACGCAGCAATACACCATGATCTGGAACGTGTTGGTTTTGCTTGGAACTTTGGCCATTATGGGCGTGACCCTGTGGCAAGTGTCGTCGAAACTGACCCGCAAGATCAAAGTCAAGGTGGATGAGTTGGCCGCGCTGACCGCTGGCGAAATTGACCGCCCCATCACCCAAGATCGGCGCGATCTGTCCGAGGTTAAGGCCATTACGCGCGGGCTAGAAGATTTGCAATCGCAGCTGCAAACCGCCGCCCGCGCCAAAGAGGCGCTGCAACTTTCCGAAGCGGCGCAACAACAGGTGGTGCAAAGCCTGACAAACGGGCTAAATCAACTGGCAGCGGGTGATCTGACCGCACGCATTCAAGAAAGATTCGATCCAAAATATCAGGGCTTGGCCGATAATTTCAACGCCGCCGCCACTGCGCTAAGCGATCTGGTTGCCCGTGTGATCGAAACCGCAAGCAGCATCTTGTCTGGCGCGCGCGGTATCAGCATGGCCACGACCGACCTGTCGCAGCGCACCGAAACCCAAGGGATGACTTTGCAAACAGCCGCCGCCGCATTGGAACAGCTGACGCGCAACATCATCAGCTCGCAGGCAGATGCCACCGAACTGGACAGTTTGGCCAGCCTTGCGTCGGATAAGGGCGTGGCGATGGGCGTGACGATGTCAAACACCGTATCGGCCATCGAGGCGATTAAATCATCCTCGCAGCAGATCGAACAGATCGTGGGTGTGATCGAAGATATCGCGTTCCAAACCAACCTTTTGGCGTTGAACGCGGGGGTCGAAGCCACTCGCGCTGGGGCCGAAGGGTCTGGCTTTGCGGTGATCGCATCCGAAGTGCGCGGTCTGGCCGAACGTTCGGCCCAATCGGCGCAAGATATCAAATCGCTGATCGCAGCTTCGGGCGTAGAAGTTGCCAAAGGTGTAGAATATGTCGCCGAAGCCGAAGCATCGGCAGGCGACATTGGCGCGCATATTCAGAAAATTTCGACCCTGATTTCGCGTATCGCCGTGGCGGCAAGCGAGCAATCCCAAGGTCTGACCAAGGTCAACGATGGTGTCTCGCAATTGGATCTGGTGACGCAAACCAACGTGGCTATGGTCGAGGAAACTACGGCAGAATGCACATCGCTGTCCGCTGTCGCGCAAGACCTGTCGCAGCTTGTCTCGCGTTTTCAAATTGATCACTCCAAGGCAGAGGATTTTGGCCGCCCCGCAAAAGCGGCCTAGCTGGATGCAAGATTTGCGGGGCCGCCGTGCTGCGCAGCGGCTGCCCCGCAGGGCGCAGTCCCAGCGACACGCCGCGCGGTCAAAGCCTTTTGCTGGCGCGCATCGGATGGCGCGGCGCGCAAGGAACGCTCTGGCAATACCCAGCGGCTTGGTAATGCTAGATCCTGCTGCAACGCCATCTATTGAAGCCGAAAATTGTGCCGCTGCCGTACCCTGCCCGCCACTGTGACAGACCGCACATAGCCACTAAATCGACCATCTTTGCCCCGCATCACGCCATCATGGGCCAGTTCCTGCTGATTTATTTACCTTTTTGCAACCTTTTGCCCAAAATACGCAAATCTGCGCTTGGCGCATCCATTCACAGTTGCTAGGCTTATCTAACCTATCGGATAGCGTCCCCGCCCATGCGTCATACCCTTCCCATTGCGCCGCAGTTTTATGTGACTGCGCCCCAGCCCTGCCCTTATCTAGAGGGGCGGATGGAGCGCAAATTGTTCACATCTTTGCAAGGCGAGGGGGCCGAGCGGCTGAATGACAGCCTGTCGAAACAGGGATTTCGTCGCAGCCAAAATGTGGTGTACCGCCCGTCCTGCGCGGAATGTTCGGCCTGCCTGTCGGCCCGCATTCGCGTGGCCGATTTTCAGCCCAACCGCAGCCAGCGCAAGGTGCTGGCGCGCGGGGCCGATATCCGCCGCCAAGCGACATCGGCATGGGCGACAGAAGAACAATATGATCTGTTTCGCCGTTATCTAGATGCGCGCCACGCCGATGGCGGCATGGCCGATATGGACGCCTTCGAATTTGCTGCGATGATCGAAGAAACGCCGATCCGGACCCGTGTGATACAATATTCACTGACCCGCCCGCGCGGCGAGGTTGACCTTATCGCCGTCACCCTGACCGATGTGTTCGATGATGGGCTATCTATGGTTTACAGCTTTTACGACCCAAAGCTAGACCGTTTGTCGCTGGGCACATACGCCATTTTAGACCATGTCGCCCTTGCGCGCGAAGCGGGTCTTCCTTACGTCTACCTTGGCTATTGGGTGCCGGGCAGCCGCAAAATGGGCTATAAGGCCGCGTTTTCTGCATTGGAAGTGTTCAAAGGCGGGCGCTGGCAGGCCATCGGCGATCCTGCGGAACATGTCTCGGCGCTGCACCCGCTGGCAGTCGATCCCATTTCCGAACAGGTGGCGCGCATTCATTTGCCCGTGCCCCTGAACTTGCCCGAATGAGAGCAGGCCCAAGCCTAGGCGCGCTGGCGCTGATTATCCCAAATTACGATGCCGCCATCGCGTTTTTCACCGCCATCGGCTTTGACCTGACTGCCGACCTTAACCAAGGGCACAAGCGCTGGGTCACGGTTCAGCCCGCAGGCGGGGGCGCGGCGCTTGTGCTGGCACAGCCCTCTGGCGCTGCCCAAATTGCCGCCATTGGCGCGCAGGGCGCGGGGCGCGTTTGGCTGTTCTTGCACACGGATGATTTCAGCCGCGACGCCGCGCGCATCACTGCCGCAGGCGGTGTGTTCGAGGAGACGCCGCGGGATGAACCCTACGGCCGCGTGGCGGTTTGGCGCGACCCATGGGGCAACCGATGGGATTTGATTGAACCTGCGACGCAGGCCCAAGATCAAGCGTGATTTGCAAAAGTTGCGCCGAAATGCCGCAATACGTAATAAAAGTTCAAAAAATCCCACATCTGCGACATTAAAAATGCATTTTGCGGGTTGACGCCCTGCACCGCGCCCCCTAGTTTCCGCCAGCGTTGGCAGGGGCCACGCAGGACAAGGGCAAAGGTGGGTATGATGGCACGGCAGATGACGGGCGCAGAAATGGTGGTTCAGGCGCTGAAGGATCAGGGCGTTGAGGTGGTCTTTGGCTATCCGGGCGGCGCAGTGTTGCCGATCTATGATGCGATTTTCCAGCAAAACGACATCCGCCATATTTTAGTGCGCCACGAACAGGGCGCAATCCACATGGCCGAAGGCTATGCGCGTTCAACGGGCAAGGTTGGCGTGGCGCTGGTTACCTCGGGCCCAGGGGCGACAAATGCCGTCACGGGCCTGACCGATGCGCTGCTAGATAGCATCCCCTTGGTGGTGCTTTCGGGCCAAGTGCCAACCTTTATGATTGGCACCGATGGGTTCCAAGAGGCGGACACCGTTGGCATCACCCGCCCCTGCACCAAACATAACTGGCTGGTCAAAGATACCGCCAAATTGTCCGAAGTGATGCACCAAGCCTTTCACGTCGCGCGGTCTGGCCGCCCTGGCCCCGTGCTGATTGATATTCCCAAAGACGTGCAATTTGCCACGGCCGATTACACCGAAATGCCCGCCGCGCGCACCGCGCATTACCAGCCGCGCACCACGGGGGACGGCGCCCAAATTGCCCGCATGGTCGAAATGATGGAAACCGCCGAACGCCCGCTGTTTTACACGGGCGGCGGGGTGATTAACTCTGGCCCGCGCGCCAGCCAATTGCTGCGCGAATTTGTGGCCGAAACGGGCTTTCCTATCACCTCTACCCTGATGGGTCTGGGGTCTTACCCCGCCTCAGGCAAAAACTGGCTGGGGATGCTGGGTATGCACGGCCTGTACGAGGCGAATTTGTCGATGCATGGCTGCGATCTGATGCTGAACATCGGCGCGCGTTTTGATGACCGTATCACAGGCCGCATCCCGGATTTCAGCCCGAAATCGAAAAAGGTGCATGTCGATATTGACCCGTCGTCGATCAACAAGGTCATCCGCACCGATGTGGGTATTGTGGGCGATGTGGCCGAGGTGCTGGCCGAAGCGCTGCGCCAATGGCGCGCGCGCGGATCGAAGGTGAACAAGGAAGGGCTGGCCAAATGGTGGGCGCAGATCAATGAATGGCGCGCGGTCAAATGCCTGACCTACAAGAATTCCACCACCGTCATCAAACCGCAATACGCGCTGGAACGGCTGGAAGCGCTGACCAAAGGCATGGATCGCTACATCACGACCGAGGTGGGCCAGCATCAAATGTGGGCGGCTCAGTTTTTGGGCTTCGAAGACCCCAATCGCTGGATGACATCGGGCGGCCTTGGCACCATGGGCTACGGCTTGCCTGCCAGCATTGGCGTGCAAATTGCCCATCCCAAATCGCTGGTGATTAACGTGGCGGGCGAGGCATCGTGGCTGATGAACATGCAAGAAATGGGCACGGCCATGCAATTCCGCACGCCCGTCAAACAGTTCATCCTAAACAACGAACGCCTAGGAATGGTGCGCCAGTGGCAAGAACTGCTGCATGGCGAGAGGTATTCGCAAAGCTGGTCAGAATCCCTGCCCGATTTTGTCAAACTGGCCGAGGCGTTTGGCTGCAAGGGCATCAAATGCGATGATCCATCCGATCTGGATGATGCGATCATGGAGATGATCCGCTATGACGGCCCCGTGATTTTCGATTGCCTTGTGGAAAAGCACGAAAATTGCTTCCCCATGATCCCGTCGGGCAAGCCGCATAACGAAATGCTGCTGGGGGACGCCGATACGCAAGGTGTCATCGGGGCCAAAGGCGCGGTGCTGGTGTAAGCCGCCCGCCAACCTCTCATAATAAAAGGTACATACATGTCAGCCCTGAATATCAAAAAAGGCAGCACCAGCCATTCGGCATACGAGCTGCGCGATCCGAACG
>JAIXVS010000348.1 GCA_027482795.1 Rhodobacter sp. | reverse complement strand
CGCGCCTGATCGAAGATTTTTAGATTGGCCTCATAGCTGCGCTGCGCTTCGCGCGCGTCAGCAATTTCGATCACCAGATCGACGTTCGATCCATCATAGTGACCCGTTTCATCGGCCAAGGGGTTGCCTGGATCATACACCCGCGCGAGCGGGCTTTGATCCAGACGCACGCGGGTGGTTTCCACCTGCCCGCTGTCCATCGCTTCTTTGAAGCCGATGGTTTTTCGATGATAGCCCGTTGTATCGGCATTGGCGATGTTTTCAGAAACATGCCGCAGACGGCGGGCCTGCGCCTCCATTCCAGAGGCGGCAAGGGAAAGGGTGTTGAATAAATCAGCCATGTCTCACCTATCCCTGACGGCCAAGCGAGGCGCGGATGATAGAAGACGTGTTGCGGTAAATGGCCAGCGCCATTTCGTGATCTTGCCGCGCACTGGCTGCCTTGACCATTTCCTGTTCGATCGACACCGAATTGCCATTGGGCGCGCCTGCCAGCGATTTGCGCCGCACCTCAAGGGGGGGCATGTCGCTGTCTGCACCGCCTGTAAAATGGCCTGCCCGCGTTGCGCGCATTTCTATATGTTTTGCGTCTTGCGCATAGCTTTCGGCAAAGCTGGCAACATCGCCCGCGCGGTAGCCCGGCGTGTCGGCATGTGCCACGTTTTGCGCCACAACAGACAGCCGCGCCCCTGCGTGGGCGGCCATCGCCTGTGCCATTCTGGTCAGTTCTAATTTCTCAAACATCGGGGCTTCTCCCTCGATCACCTTCACTAAGCTTTAAGGGTGATTCCTTTAGAAAGAGTAAGCGAATCCAGAAGGAGCAAAAAATGCGCGGAATTTTCGACGGATTGTTGGCACAGCTCGAAGAGGTGCGAGTAAGCGCGCCTTTGGGACGGGTGGCGGCGGTTACGGGATCAAGCCTGCGCGTGGTGGGGCTGGAAGAGGCGGCGCGCCAAGGCGACCGCGTGATGATTGCGGGCAAGCTGGCGGGCGAGGTTATTGCAATGGATGGCGCGGGGCTGCTGGTGATGGCCGATGGCATCGCGCTGGGGGCAGAGGTGCGGTATTTGGGTGCGGCAGAAATTGCGCCCGACGACACGTGGATTGGCCGCATCATCGACCCCTACGGCCAACCCCTTGATGGGCGGCCTTTATTTCGCGGCCCGCGCGCACGGGCGCTGCGCGCAGATGCCCCGCCCGCCGCGCAGCGCCGCCGCATGGGCGCGCGCCTGTCGACGGGTGTTGCGGTGTTTGACACGATGCTGCCGCTGGCGCGCGGGCAGCGGATTGGCCTGTTCGCGGGGTCGGGCGTGGGGAAATCTTCGCTGCTGGCCAAGTTTGCGCGCGGGGTTGAAGCCGACGTTGTGGTGATTGCGCTGGTGGGCGAGCGCGGGCGCGAGCTGCGCGAATTTGTCGAACGGGTTTTGGGGCCAGAAGGTATGGCGCGGGCGGTTGTGGTCACCGCCACATCCGATCAATCGGCGCTGGTGCGCAGGCGCTGCGCGGCGGCGGCCATGGCGGTGGCCGAACATTTCCGCGATCAGGGGCGGCATGTGCTGCTGCTGGCCGATTCGATCACCCGCTTTGCCGAGGCGCACCGCGAAGTGGCGCTGGCGGCGGGCGAGGCGGCATCGATGCGCGGATTTCCCCCTTCGGTTGCCCATGCGATTATGTCTTTGGCCGAACGAGCAGGGCCAGGCCCAGAACGGTTCGGCGGGGATATCACGGCGGTGTTCACCGTGCTGGTGGCGGGATCGGATATGGAAGAGCCGATTGCCGATATTTTGCGTGGGGTACTGGATGGCCATGTGGTGATGGATCGCACCATTGCCGAGCGGGGGCGTTACCCTGCTGTTGATTTGCTGCGATCCATCTCGCGCTGTCTGCCGCAGGCGGCAAGCGCGGACGAGAATCGCTTGATTGGCATGGCGCGGCAGCTTTTGGGGGCGTGGGATCGCAGCGAAATGATGATCCAAGCGGGGCTATACGCCAAAGGGTCTGACCCGATGGTTGATGCAGCGATTGCCATCTGGCCCAGTTTGGACGCGTTTTTGGCCGAAGATGCCCCGCCGGAAGGGGTAGCGGGCAGCTTTGCCGCGCTGGCCAAAGTGCTGGGCCAACCTGCACCGATAGCGGATGCGGAGGCAAACGCTGCATAAAGGGGCGGCTTAGGCCGCGCCAGTGTGTAGGGCAGGGCGCGCAGGTGTGCAGGTACACGCCGATACGGATGAAATTTAAGATGGCCTAGGCGCGCAGCGCGACTAAGCTGAAACAGGTTTGCCCCGTGCGGCCTTGGCGACGTATTTGGTTTGGGCTTGACCCTGTGATCCAGCCTAAAGGCGGCGATTGCGGGACGCAGTTATAGCCTGTTGCATCAAGGACACCGCCGTATTGCCCGAACCCGATGCGCTAAAAGCATCCATCTCGCTGCGCAGCAGAAAGCGTTTGGTCAGCTTATCCATCGTGGCGGGGTCGGCAAATTGCGACACAGTATCGCTGCCAAATTGCGCCTTTGCCCGTGATTTAAACACGCTTAGTTGCAGGTCTAAATCCAGTGTGGCCGTGCTGGTCGGCAGGCCCAGTGCCGTTTGAAAAGCCGTGCGCAGGGGTTTGTTGCCCATAATGGTAAACCATTTGGCGTTTTCAGAACTGTTGGTTTTGGCAGCCAGCTCAGGCAATTCGCGCTGCAGGTTTAGGGCGACGCGAAAATCGCCGTTTTGCGTGCCGACGGCCAGTTCAAACTGGCGGGTGCGGTACTGGGTAATGATCTTATCCGCAAAATCTGAGATTTTGGTGCGGGGAACTGAAAAGTCACCAAATCCAAAGGCGGATGAGAGTTTTTGATACTGCTTGTCGGCCAAGCGGTTGGACAGCGCGTCTGTTTTCAGCGTGCCGTCTGACAGCACTTTTTGAATGAAGAATTTGTTGTTGATGTCATTGTCCAGCCCAAAGGCCCCCAGCGCGACCTTAAGCAAACGGCGATCATTGACCAATTGTTCTGCGGTGTCGATTTTACCGATATTGGCGCGAAAATAATCTTCGTCGCGTTTGTTTTGCGATGTGGCATTCATGGTGGCCGTTTGGCTGGCCATGGTGCGGTTTAGAAACGTCCAGCCAGCGTAACCATTAAAGGGGATGGCTGGAACGTAGCTCATGCGTGGGGCACTGCCGCAAACAGACGCTCTTCGCGCGGCAGCAGGCTGCGCAGCGCTTTAAGCACTTGGTAATGCTGATCGTCCAGCACAAATGCTGTGGCTTGTGACAGCAAAGTGCGGCTGTCATAGTCGGTCAGCACTTGGCTAAGCTGTTCAATGCCGCGCAGAAGTTGGATGCGCGCCTCTTTCGGGTCTGCATCACCCGACAGCACCAATTGCGCGATGTAGCAGACGCGGCGGACGGGGGTGTTCACCTCGTCTGGGCGGATGGCATCGCGCAGGCGCAGAATATGCGCATTCGGGGTCATGATCGCAAGGCGCGAGCGTTTGTCACCGTTTTCGATGACCGCGCCGTTGATCAAGACCCGTTCATGCGGGCCGAGTTTTAAGACTAGTCCTGTCATGGGGTTCCTCGATCGCCGCGAAGCCCGCGCATCACGGCTGTGTTGATGTCGATCAGCACTTCGACCGAAGCCGTATCGTCGCGCACCGCGCGGCTGTGCTGGACCGAGAATTCATAAAGATAGAAAAGCTGCGCCCGCAGCGGGGCGGGCAGGCCATTTGTAGGTTCGGCCACATCGGCGGCCAAAGTGGCCCAAAGGCGCAAATTGTCGTCCAGCGCGGTCATCAGACCACTGTAGTTTTGTTTGCGCGCGGCCCAAGCCACAGTCAGGGCTTGGGTAACGCGGGCGAGCAGTTCGTATTCCAGCGCCCGCGGCGTTTTTTGGGGGGCTTCTGGGCGCGCATAGATTGCGCCTGCTTGGGTAGATTGGGCAAACACAGCATATCCTTCCTGGATTGCGGAGAATTACAAGAAAGGTTCGTTTTGAACCATGAAAGACGGCCGAAGAGGATTTTCCCCTTCGGCCAGATCTTTTAGCCGCGGAACAGCGACAGGATGTTTTGTGGCTGTTGGTTTGCCATCGACAACGATTGCGTTGCCAGCTGCTGCTGCACTTGCAACGCTTGCAGGCGGGCGGAAGTTTCTTCCATATTGGCATCCACCATCGTACCGATACCTGATTTCAGGGCATCCGACAGTTTCCCTACAAATTCGGACTGAATGTCGATTTGCTTTTGGGTCGAACCAAAGGCCGATGCGGCGTCGATCGACGTTTGCAGCAAGCCTTCGATCGAGCCTAGCGCCAGTTCTGCGCCATTGGCAGTAGACACATCGATACCATCAAGTGCGCCCAAACCGCCCGAACCTGCGTTCTTGAATTGGCCGCTGACAGCAAGGTCTTTGGTGCCGTCATTCGTAAAGGTCAGAACACCTGGCGATGCGCTATCGTAATCAACCACCAAATCGCTGATGCCCAAGGCGTCAATCGAGTTCTTCAAACCAACGGCGACCAGATCAGCCACCGAGTTGTTGCCCGAGTCAATATCAGCGGCAGTAATGGTATAAGATGCGGTCTTGTCGCCAAAACGCATACTGACCTTATCGCCAGCAGCCCAAGCGGTTGCACCATCTTGCAGGGTGACTTCATCCGTCCCGCCGCCCTGATCTAGGGCCAAAACGAAGGTATCTGCATCTGTCGACACCAGCGCGTTGCCACCGCCTGCGGCAAAAACATCATTGGCGGCATAGGCACCCGTCGACAAATCTTGTGCGTTTACAGTGATGGACGAGGCCGAAACGCCCGTTGCCGACCGATCCAGCGAGGACAGAATTTCAACCGTACCCGACCCAGTGCCATTGACCAAGTTTAGGCCATTGAACTGGGCTGCACCCACCACCGATTCAATTTGCTCTTTCAGTTTGGTGACGTCGGTTTGAATTTTTGCGCGGTCGACGTTGCCCTCTTGCGCGGCCACGATCTTGCCCTTCATTTCGGTCAAAAGTTCCGTCACGGTTTCAGAGGCTTCACGCGCCACGGCGATGGTGGACGAGCCCAGATTAAGGCTGTCTGAAATACCCTTAAAACCCTTCACATCGGATTCCATCACCTTGGAAATCGCCCATACGGCTGCGTTATCTTTTGCGTTGGACACCGATTTACCCGTGGAAATTTCGGACTGCGTAAGCGCCATATTGCTGTTGATTTTCTTCATGGTTTGAAGCGCAACCATCGCGCTGTTGTTCGTTAGAATCGAAGACATACCCTAGTTCCTTCACAATCTGCCTGCGCTTTGCGCGGCTTGGTTGACACGGTGCGAATGCGCCGTGTGGATGGCCGTTCTGCACGCTGCGCCCGTTCGATTTGCGTAATCTGCGGCCGCGCCACCCCATCACGGGATGCAAGTCCTATTAGCGGCCCAAGGCCCTAAAACTTTCCTAACGTCTGCCAGCCGCATCTTTAGAATTTGAGGTAAGTTTTCAGCGCGGTTTTTGGCGCGCCGTCTGGCGCGCCGTCTGGTGCGGGGCGGCCTTAAAACCGCCTTGCAAAGCTGCTGTTTTGGCCATGTTGCGCGCGCTGACCGCGCCCGTTGTATGTGGAAAAGCCCTGCGCAGCGTCGCGGATTTCGGCAAGGCGGCGCTGGGCGGCGCGCACACCGCGCCCTGCGGCCACAAGGCAGGCCGCATTGCGTTCTGCCTTGGCCTTAATTTGCGCCAAAAGCGCGGCGTCGCGCATGGTTTGCGCGTTCTCCATGCTTTTTTCCAGAGTGGGGGTCAGGTGTTCCAACAGCGCAAAATCTGCGACCAAAATTGCGCTGTGAATGCGATCTAAAAGGTCAAGAGTTGTGGATTTAGCCTGCATCTGCCGCCCTTTCCTTAAGCGAATTAAAGATTTGCTCTGCAAGGCCAATGCCGCCTTTTTCGACCATGGCTTTGGCCTGCTCGGCCCGCAAAAACGATGAAAACTGTTCTTCCCCGATGCCGCCGCTAAAGCCCTCTGGAGCAGCGCCAAGCCCCGCATGGCCCAGCATTTCCGTCAAAAAACTGGCTTCCAGCGCCTTTGCCTTTTCCATCAATGCGCGGTCTTGGGGGGCAAGGCTGGCCGGCGGCGGCAGTGTTGATTGCGGCGTAAGGGGGCGAATCGGTGTGTCCATAGCGCATTCCTGAAAGATCGGATTTTTTGCAATATGCGCGGTTTGGGTAAACAGATGGTAACCAATCACGGGCAAAGTCACCTCATCCGCCAGAAGGCGCGGCAGAAGTCGAGGGATGATGATTGCGCAAGTGATGCAACAGCTATTTGGCCCTGTTTTTCAAGGGGCTAGCGGCGATATACATCGCCCTGTGGGCGGTGATCAGGGCGATGAATTTGCGGGCCTTATGGCAGAGGGGGATGATTCGCCGCTTGGGGCCGAGGGCGAAGTTAAAGCTGTGACGGACAGCCCATTGCCGCCCATGGCAACGCCCGAACTTGCATCTTCGACCCCAGCCGTGATTGCTGTGCAGTTTAGTTTGGGGGCAGCGTTAGAATTGCCCGCAAATCTACAAAGGCAGGACATTCTAGGCGCCGCTGCCGTGCAAGATAAGGCGGGCGAAAGCCCAACCGCCCCAAATCCCAGCGACTTGCCGCTTTTGCCAAATGCCCCACCAGTTTTGGTCGCCGAGCCCCAAGTTGATTTAATGGCAAGCGCCGCATTTGCAAAGGTTGGTGGGGGCGAAGTGCGCGGGCCATTACGGCAAAGCGTTGTCATGATCGATCCGTCGATTGCAGGAACACCTTCAGATAAGGGTATGCCCGATTTGGTTGAATTGGTGCAGAAGCGGGCGGCCCCTGATGCGCCAGTCCGCGCGCAAACAGCGGCCAAGGTTTTGAACACAGCGGAGATGGCAACCTTTGGCGCAGAAAAAATCGCGCCCGAAAGCACCCCCGCCAATGCTGCAAATTCGGGCACTGCGCTGGATCGGCCCAGCGGCGGCGTGCAGCAGCCAAGCGTATCCATTGCCCCCAGCGCGGCCCCCAGTATTGGCCCGCAAATCCAACATCTTGTGGTCGCGCGGCCTGTTGTGGCAGGGCTTGTGGATAGATCTGATGCGTCAGGCCCGCTTTTGGCGCAGCAGCCAATTGCCAGCACGGGCGATAGCCCCACGCCACGGATAACGCTGCGGCCCGTTTCGCCCGCTGCGAACGTGGCTTTAGCCGTGCTGCAAGGCATAGTTGAAAATGCAGATAGCCAGACAAAGATTGATACCGCGAGCGCGGCCAGCGCCGTTCGCGCTGGCGATACTTTTGTATCGCATCCACCCACCACCCAGTTGATTGCGACAGTTTCAGGGCAAGGGGCTGTGCCTGCGGCGGCACAAACCCCTGCGCATATGACAGCCGCGCTGGTGGCTTCTGCTGCGGGTGATGCAGCAGATTTGCTGGGCACGGCGCAAGACGAAGATGCACCCAATTCCCTGTTCGGATTTGAGGCGCGCCATGGGTTTGCACCAACATTGGGTACAAGCGCGGCAGGTACGGGCAGCCCTGTTTTCGCGGGTGCGCCCGCCACAGCCGCGCAGCTAAGCGCGCAGCTTTTGCCGTTGGCCCAATCGGCCCAATCGGGGCCAGTCGAACTGGTTCTTAGCCCTGCCGAACTGGGTCAATTGCGATTTGAAATTCAGCATCGCGGCGATCAGGTGCAAATAGTTTTGTCAGCCGAGCGGCCCGAAACCCTAGACCTATTGCGCCGAAACAGCGAGCAATTGTTGACCGATTTTCGCAATGCAGGTTTTGCGGGGGCATCGCTGGCTTTTGGGGGCTGGGGCGCGGGGCAGAACGCGGGGGGCAGTCCGCAGGAATTTGACAGCGATTCTCAAAGCGATGGCGGCACCACCGCTGTGCAAGTGCCATCCAGCCCGCCCAGCCAAAACGCCGCCTTTGCGCGCGCGCAATCTTATCTTGACCCGTCGCGCAGCCTGAACCTGCGCCTATGACAGTTAACGGAGTTTAACATGCAAACCACGCCCCTAACCTCTGGCGCGCAGACCACCACACCCAGCGCCGCCGCCCCGAAGAAATCGATGATCAATTCCGATTTTAACACGTTCTTGCGGATGCTGACCACGCAGATCAAAAACCAAGATCCGACGAACCCCATGGAATCGGCCGATTTTGCCGTGCAGCTGGCCACGTTTTCGGGGGTAGAGCAGCAGGTGAAAACCAATGATATGCTGACGCAACTTTCCAGCCAGTTTGGGGTGATGGGCATGTCGCAATTGGCCGCATGGGTTGGGCAAGAGGCGCGCGCGCCAAGCCCAGTGTATTTGGGCAACAGCGATGTCACCATCACCTATGCGTCCGCAACAGGGGCAGATCGCGCGGTGCTGTCTGTGCGCGATGCCAATGGCAATGTTGTCGGGCGCGAAGATGTGCCCTTGGGCAATGGCCCGCATCAATGGAAGGGGTTTGATCTGAAAGGTCAGCCACTGCCCAATGGCAAATACACCCTGACGCTGGAAAGCTATCAGGGCGAGCGTAAACTGGGCGAAGCGACCCCAGTTGAGGCATATTCGCGCATTCAAGAGGCGCGGTCTGGCCCCAAAGGCACCATCTTGGTGCTGGAAGGCGGTATTGAAGTGCCCGCAACATCTGTCACCGCCCTGCGCGTTGCAGGGTCTGCGGGCGCGGAAACGGGCAGCGGGTCTTCGACGGCGCCTAATTCTGGCACGACCACGCCTCCGCAGACAGACAGCGCTGATCCGCCGCAATCGGATGGGGCGGCGGATTTGGGCGGCGCGGATGCAGATGATGGTTATGACGTGCCCAGCGCAAACCCGCCCAACACTTTAGATGAAAATGGCCAGCCCATACCCGAAACCTATACACCCAACTAAGGCCAAGGCGGCCCAAGCATAGGCGCGGGTGCGGCGCGGTTCGGGGGGGGTGGTTTTATCGCCCGATGCAATCAGCGCGTTTTCGATCAGGCGGGGCAGGCGGGGGCCAAAGCGGGCCATCACTTGCGCGGCTTGGGCGATATCGCGCAGCAGGGCGACAGGCCCCACATTTTTGCGCACGTAATCTTCCACAACGGGGCGGGCAACGTGCCAAATATTGATCGCAGGATCAAGGCTGCGGGCCACGCCTTCGACCACCACCATGGTGCGTTGCAGCAAAATCAATTCGGTGCGGGTTTCCATGCCAAAGCGTTCGGTCACCTCGAACAAATGGCCCAAAAGGCGCGACATGGACAGGCGCGTTGCGTCCATGCCAAAAATCGGCTCGCCCACCGCGCGCAGGGCCAGCGCGAATTCATCGATATCGCGGTCTGCGGGCACATAGCCCGCCTCGAAATGCACTTCGGCCACGCGGCGATAGTTGCGCTGCATAAAGCCCATCAAAATTTCGGCATAAACGCGGCGCGTATAGGCATCGATCCGCCCCATAATCCCGAAATCCAGCGCGATGATATCGCCATTCGCGGCCACTTTCAGATTGCCTTGGTGCATATCGCCGTGAAACAGCCCATCGCGCAGCGCGTGCGATAAGAACAATTGCAGCACACGCGCGCCCAATTCGCTGCGGTCAACAACGCCCGCGTCAATCAACGCATCAACCGACGCGGTATCAGACATGGACGGGCTGTTTACCCATGCCAGCGTCATCACCCGCCGCCCCGAATAATCCCAAACGGGTAGGGGCACGGAAAAGCCCGCGTCATGTTTGGTATTTTCGGCAAATTCGCTGGCTGCCGCCGCCTCTAGCCGCAGATCAAGTTCGGCCATCACAACGCTTTCAAAATGTGCAATCACGTCCGTAGGGCGCAGGCGGCGGGCAAAGGGGGCCAAAACTTCGATCGTGCGGGCGGCAAAATAAAACGCATCCACATCGCGGCGAAAGGCGCGTTCTATCCCAGGGCGCAGCACCTTTACCGCCACATCCGCGCCTGTCGCGCGCAGGCGGGCGCGGTGGACTTGGGCAATCGAGGCTGCGGCAACGGGCTGCGAAAACTCGTCAAACATATCGGCCAAGGGGCGGCCCAAATCTGCCTCAATCGCGGCGCGCGCCTCATCCATGCCAAAGGGGGGCAGTTTGTCTTGCAGATATTTTAGCTGCCCTGCCAATTCTTCGCCCACAATATCGGGGCGGGTGGCAAGGGTTTGGCCAAATTTGATATAGGCAGGCCCCAACGCCGAAAGGGCGCGGGTCACGGGCGGCAGGGCAGGGTCGCCGCGCAGTCCCAGCCATTTGAACGGCCAGCCCAGCAGCTTTGCCGCCAGCCGCAACTGGGGCGGCGCATCCAGCGCCAGCAGAACCGCCCCCATCGCGCCCGACCGTTCAAAGGTGGCACCCGTGCGGATCAGCCGCCAAATATTATGCGGCCCGCGCACCTAAATCTTCCATCCCGAATGCAGCGCGGCAATGCCCATCGATAGGTTGCGGTAAGACACCAGATCAAACCCCGCCGTGCGGATCATGGCGGCAAAACTGTCTTGATTTGGGAATTTACGAATAGATTCAACCAAATACTGATAGCTATCCCGATCATTCGCAACAATCTGCCCCATCACTGGGATCACGTTAAAGCTGTATTTGTCATAGACCCATTGCGCCAAATCATTGGGAATTTGGCTGAATTCCAGCACCATCAGCCGCCCGCCGGGGCGCAGCACGCGCCACGCCTCGCGCAATGCATCGGGAATGCGGGTGACGTTTCGGATGCCGAAGGAAATTGTATAAACATCGAACGAATTATCAGCAAAGGGCAGGGCCATGGCATCGCCGACCACCCAATCCAGCCGCGTGGCCAGCGCCTCGGCATCTGCGCGTTGGCGCCCTGCGATCAGCATGGATTCGGTCATATCCAAAACGGTTGCGGTCGATCCTGCGGCGCGGCCCAAAAAGCGAAAGGCCACATCGCCCGTGCCGCCCGCGACATCCAGCAGTTTTTGCCCCGCGCGCGGGGCAAGCCAATCCATCATCGCGTCTTTCCACAAACGATGCATCCCTGCCGACATCAGATCATTCATAATGTCGTACTTGCTGGCCACACGGGTGAAAACGCCATGCACCATCCCCGCTTTGTCGCCCTCGGGCACGGTTTGAAATCCGAAATGGGTGGTGCCAAGATTGGCCGATGTATCGTTCATTTGCTCTTGCCGATTGCTGCGCCTTTGCCACTTATAGGGGTTAAGTTGCCGCGCCTCAATGCGCCCTAATGTCCAAAGGCCGAAATGCCCGAATTACCCGAAGTGGAAACCGTGCGCGCGGGGCTTTTGCCCGCGATGGAGGGGCAAGTGATTGCGCGGGCGGACGTGAACCGCGCAGATTTACGCTGGCCCTTTCCGCCCGATATGGCCGCGCGGCTAACGGGCGCGCGGGTTTTGGCGCTGCGGCGGCGGTCTAAATACATTCTGGCCGATCTGGACAGGGGCGAGACGCTGCTGATCCATTTGGGCATGTCGGGGCGGATGCTGGTGTCGGGGGTGATGATTGGGGAGTATGTTCACGCCCATCCCGCCCCGCAAAAGCATGACCATGTGGTGCTGCATATGCAGGGCGGGGCTAAGGTGACGTTCAACGACCCGCGCCGTTTTGGGGCGATGGATTTGATGGCAACCATCGGGGCCGAGGCGCACCCCCTGCTGGCGGGCCTTGGGCCAGAGCCACTTGGAAACACCTTCGACGGCCCCTATTTGGCGGCGAAATTGGCGGGGCGCAAAACACCGATCAAATCGGCACTGCTGGATCAGCGGATCGTGGCAGGGCTGGGCAATATCTATGTTTGCGAGGTGCTGCACCGCGCCCGTATTGCGCCAGAACGCCTTGCGGGTGAGGTGAAGGATGCCGCCGCCCTAGTGCCGATTATCCGCGACGTTTTGGGCGAGGCGATTGCCGCAGGCGGGTCATCCCTGCGCGATTATCGGCAGGCAGATGGGGAACTGGGCTATTTTCAACACGCCTTTGCCGTTTATGGCCGCGAGGGGGAGCCTTGCCTTACCCCCGCTTGCGGCGCAGAAATTCTGCGCATCGTACAATCGGGGCGGTCTAGTTTTTATTGCCCGCGCTGCCAAAGCTAGCGGCATCACAAAAGGAA
Organism: Rhodobacter sp.; assembly: GCA_027482795.1. GTDB lineage: Bacteria > Pseudomonadota > Alphaproteobacteria > Rhodobacterales > Rhodobacteraceae > Cypionkella. Next base: position 5,662 of record JAIXVS010000348.1, on the reverse strand, counting down.
ACGACATGGCCTATGATACGTTGATAGTGGGCATCAAAGACAAGATCGCCCTTATAACCCTGAACCGCCCCGCGGCGATGAATGCCATAAACACCCAAATGATGCAGGAATTGGCGCAGGCATTGGGCGCGGCAGACAAAGATGCCGCTGTGCGCTGCATTGTCATCACAGGGTCTGACCGCGCTTTTGCCGCTGGCGCAGATGTGCGCGAAATGGCGGATAAGGGTTTTGCGGAAGTTTTCTTTGACGATTTGTTTGGGCCAGAGGCCGAGGCGATTGCGCGGGTGCGCAAACCCATCATTGCGGCTGTGGCAGGCTATTGCCTTGGCGGGGGGTGCGAGTTGGCTTTGATGTGCGATTTCATTATTGCGGCCGATACGGCAAAGTTCGGCCAGCCCGAAATTAACCTTGGCATCGTGGCGGGCATGGGCGGCACGCAGCGCCTGACCCGCGCCGTGGGCAAGGCCAAGTCGATGGATATGCATCTGACGGGCAGGTTTATGGACGCTGTTGAGGCCGAACGCGCGGGGCTGGTATCGCGCATCGTCACGGCTGATGCTTTGCTGGGCGAGGCGCTGGCCGCAGCCGCGAAGATTGCCGAAAAATCGCAATTGGCAGCACTGGCGGTGAAAGAATCGGTCAACCGCGCTGGGGAAACCAGCCTGCGCGAAGGCCTGATGTTCGAGCGGCGGCTGTTTCACGCCCTATTCTCGACCGAAGATCAAAAAGAAGGCATGGCCGCCTTTTTGGAAAAGCGCCCTGCGCAGTTTCAAGACCGCTAAAAATCCAGCGCATCTGCGCAGCTTTTCGGGGATTTCGCAGTTGACAGCGTGCAGTCAGCCGTCTAGTAGGCTGGCTTCAAGTTGAACTACAGATCCGGAATTATTCGCATGGCAAATACCGCCCAGTCCAAAAAACGCGCCCGTCAAGCCGAAGCGCGTCAAGACATCAACAAGGCGCGCCGTTCGCGTATCCGCACCTTCCTGCGCAAAGTGGAAGAGGCGCTGGCGTCGGGTCAGCAAACCGCAGCAGCCGAAGCTTTGAAGAACGCCCAGCCAGAATTGGCGCGCGGCGTGACCAAAGGCGTGATGCACAAAAACACCGTTGCACGCAAAATGTCCCGCCTCGCCTCGCGCGTGAAGGCATTGGGCGCAGCAGTTTCGGCCTAATTGGTTGACCGAATTACATAAAAGCGCGGCTGGAAACAGCTGCGCTTTTTGCATTTTTGTTGAACATTTTATCCATGTTTTTGCCCCTGCGTGGCGCATTTGCACCCCTTGAAAAAGCTTTGACGATTCGGCGTCAACAAAGCCCTGTCAAGTTCGAAGTTCGGTTGCGCTTTGCTTTGCGGTCTTGTTATTCTACCCCAAGCGAGTCGCATCGCGATAGGGGACGTGCCGAAATTAAAGCTAAGGTTGCATCAAGGGTCGCTGCCAAGATAACAGACCCAAGTTATAAAAACCTTTCTTTATCATAGGCTTGTATCACAGTTGGGCATGTTGCCCGCATTTGTTTTTCGGCTTTTGCCCGTATTTGGGCCAAGGGCAGGAAGCCTGTGTGCAAAACGAAATTTGGTCATGGCCTGCTGCCATGGCGAACGTAACCTGCGATGCGTACGAGCAGAGGTTGTGTAGAAAGTAATAAAAGACGCAAGAATTTGCGTCTGAAATGGGGACGGGACAAGGAATGCCTTCTGCGGTTTGGCTACGCTCGCGTGAAGCTTTGATAAAGCGAATCGGTAAGAACAATTATGTCAGCTGGATCGAGCCGTTGGTGATGCAGGGGCTGTTGGACGGTGTGGCAACTTTTGTCGTGCCGACCAGCTTTTTTGGCGATTGGGTCAAGCGCAACTTTGGCGATCAGATTTTGGCGCTGCTTCAGGCAGAAGGGCTATCTGTGGCGCGGCTAGAATTTGTTTTGGGGCAAGATGCTTCGGCGGGCGCTTTGGCACCTGCGCCCGCGCCGCGCGCCGCAGCAAAGCGTGATGTCCGCGCCGAATCACCCCTGCCCGGCGCAACGCTGGATGCGCGATTTACCTTTGACAGTTTCGTGGTGGGCAAACCGAATGAACTTGCCCATGCCGCCGCGCGCCGTGTGGCCGAAGGCGGGCCTGTCAGCTTTAACCCGCTGTTTTTGTATGGCGGGGTTGGGCTGGGCAAAACCCACCTGATGCACGCGATTGCGCATGAATTGCAGGCCCGCCAGCCCGAATTGCGGGTTTTGTATCTGTCAGCCGAGCAGTTTATGTATCGGTTCGTTCAAGCCCTGCGCGAAAAGCAGATCATGGATTTCAAATCCATTTTCCGCAGCGTTGATGTGCTGATGGTCGATGACGTGCAATTTATCGCGGGCAAAGATTCGACGCAGGAAGAATTCTTTCACACCTTCAACGCTTTGGTGGATCAGAACAAACAGATCATCATCTCGGCAGACCGCGCACCGGGCGAGATTAAGGATTTGGAAGACCGGATCAAAAGCCGGATGCAATGCGGCTTGGTGGTGGATTTGCATCCAACCGATTACGAATTGCGTCTGGGCATCTTGCAGACCAAGGCCGATTACTATGCCGCGCAGTATAAAGGCTTGGTGATAAATCAAGGCGTTTTGGAATTTTTGGCCCATCGCATCACATCGAATGTGCGGGTGCTAGAGGGTGCGCTGACGCGTTTATTTGCCTTTGCATCGCTTGTCGGTCGCGAGATTAACTTGGAATTGGTGCAAGATTGCCTGTCCGACATTCTGCGCGCGTCTGATCGCAAGCTGACCATCGAAGAAATTCAGCGCAAAGTGGCCGAACATTACAATATTCGCCTGTCCGATATGATTGGGCCAAAGCGTCTGCGCGCCATTGCCCGCCCGCGCCAAGTGGCGATGTATTTGGCCAAACAGCTGACCCCGCGGTCCCTGCCCGAAATTGGGCGGCGCTTTGGCGGGCGCGATCATACAACGATCATGCATGGTGTGCGCAAGATTGAAGATTTGATGTCAACCGACAGCCAGCTTTCGGATGATTTACTGCGTTTGCGCCGCGCACTTCAGGGCTAGCGTTTTGCCTTGCGATACGGCAGAAATCGGCTAGTTTAGCCTTCCCAAGCGCCTGATGTGCCTTAGGGATTGTGCAGGGGATGGATTGATGAAGCTAAGCATTGAACGCGCTGTTTTGCTGAAAGCCTTGGCGCAGGCGCAATCTGTTGTGGAACGGCGCAACACCATCCCGATTTTGGCCAATGTGCTGATCGAGGCAGAGGGAAGCGCGGTTACATTCCGCGCCACTGATTTGGATATTGAAGTGCAAGATCGCGCGGGCGCGATGGTGGAACGCGCGGGGGCAACAACGGTTTCGGCGGTGATGCTGCACGAGATTGTGCGCAAGCTGCCCGATGGCGCGCTGGTGGCCCTAACCGATGATGCCGCATCTGGCCGCCTGACCATTGCCGCAGGGCGCAGCACGTTCAGCCTTGCCACCCTGCCGCGCGAAGATTTCCCCGTGATGGCGTCCAGCGAATATACCACCAATTTCTCGGCCCCAGCCCCCGTGCTGCGCCGCCTGTTTGATAAGGCAAAATTTGCGATTTCCACCGAAGAAACGCGCTATTACCTGAACGGTGTTTATATGCATGTCGCAACTGGCGATGGCGGGCAAAAACTGCGCTGCGTGGCCACCGATGGCCACCGCCTTGCGCGCATTGATGCCGATCTGCCCAGTGGCGCGGCGGGTATGCCCGGTGTGATTGTGCCGCGCAAAACGGTGAACGAGTTGAAAAAGCTGCTGGAAAATGACGAAGCGATTATTGCCGTTTCGGTTTCTGAAACCAAAGTGCGCTTTGCCACGCCAGAGATTACCCTGACATCCAAAGTCATCGACGGCACCTTCCCCGATTACACCCGCGTTATTCCCACGGGGAATACCAAGCGGTTGGAAGTGGACGCTGCCGAGTTTGCCCGCGCGGTTGACCGCGTGGCGACGGTATCATCCGAACGCTCGCGCGCGGTGAAACTGTCGCTGGACGAAGACCGCTTGGTTCTGTCGGTCAACGCCCCCGATTCGGGCGCGGCAGAGGAAGAGCTGGCCGTAGCCTATGGCGATGAGCATTTGGAAATTGGCTTTAACGCCAAATACTTGCTGGAAATTGCCAGCCAAGTAGACCGCGAAAATGCGGTGTTTATGTTCAACTCGTCAGGCGATCCAACCCTGATGCGCGAGGGGAACGACACCTCGGCGGTCTATGTTGTGATGCCGATGCGCGTTTAAGCTCGGGATTGCGGAAAGGTGGAAGCGGGGGTTTCACACCCCCTAGCCTGCGAGTATACTCGCAGGCCTACCCCCGTGAGGTATTTATGCCAATGTGAAAGGAAACAGCGTGAGCGGGCTTGCCATTAAGGCCTTGCAGCTGACGCAGTTTCGTAGCCATGCGCGGGCGGCGCTGGTGTTCGATGGGCGGCCCGTGGCGATCTCGGGGCCAAATGGTGCGGGCAAGACGAACATTCTAGAGGCGGTGTCGCTGCTATCACCCGGGCGCGGTTTGCGGCGGGCAGGGGCCGAGGATTTGGCGCGCAGGCAGGCGGGTGTCGGCTGGAAGGTGACTGCCGATGTGGCAGGGCTTGGTGCGGATCACCAGATTGAAACATGGGCCGAGGTGGGCGCGGCGCGAACCGTTCGGATAGATGGGAAGGCCGCCCCGCAAACCGCGCTGGGGCGGGTTTTGCGGGTGCTTTGGCTGGTGCCAGCCATGGACAGGCTATGGTTAGACGCTGCCGAGGCGCGGCGGCGGTTTTTAGACCGTATGGCGCTGTCGTTTATGCCCGATCACGCCGAGGCGGTACTGTCCTATGAAAAGGCGATGCGCGAGCGTAATCGGCTGTTGAAGGATCAGGTGCAAGACGCCCATTGGTATGGCGCGTTAGAGGCGCAGATGGCTGTGGCTGGGGCGCAGATCAGCGCAAATCGCGTGCAGGCCTTGGCGCGGATTGCATTGGCGCAGGGTGAAGGCGGCGCGTTTCCCGTGGCCGAATTGGCCATCGTGGGCGAGGATGCATCTGATCTGGCGCAGGCCTTGGCCGCAGGGCGGGGGCGCGATATGGCCGCTGGGCGCAGCCTGATCGGCCCACACCGTGCCGATTTGCACGCTGTTTATGCCGCCAAGGGCGCGCGCGCAGATCAATGCTCGACAGGCGAGCAGAAGGCGCTACTGATCAGTTTGATCTTGGCCAATGCCCGCGCTTTGGCGCAGGATTTGGGGGCCGCGCCGATTTTGTTATTGGACGAAGTTGCCGCGCATTTAGACCCTGCGCGCCGCGCGGCGCTGTATGACGAGATTTGCGCGCTGGGGGCGCAGGCGCTGATGACGGGCACCGAGGCAGGGCTGTTTGACAGCCTTGGCGCGCGGGGGCAATGCTTTGCTCTGGATGACGGGCAGGTGGGGGCACTATGATTGATATGATCGCCGATTGGGATGTGACGCCAGCGGATGAAGCGCAGATTGCCCGTCTTCTTGCCCGCAGCTTTGACACTGATTTTGGCGGGCGCAGTTATTTCCAGCAGCGCCCGCATTTTAGGCTGGTTTGGCGCGAGGGCGGGCAGATCATCGGGCATATGGCGGTGATGATGCGGGCCATACGTTTGGACGGGGCGCTGGTGGATGTGGCGGGTTTGGCCGATGTG
>JAIXVS010000262.1 GCA_027482795.1 Rhodobacter sp. | reverse complement strand
TCTTCCACCTCCATCTTCAAACGCTCGTCAGGATACAGCGGCGTGAGGTTATCGAAATGCACCTTATGGCGGGCTTTTTCAGGATCATCGAAGTTAATCTTCGTGACCTTGGTCATGTGGAAATAGCGTTCGTTATCCTTGGGCGCAGCGATAACGCCTTCGATGGTATCACCCGTGCGCAGCGAAAACTGCCGCAGGATATCGGGCGAGACGTAAATATCATCTGGGCCAGGCAGATAGTTGGCCGAAGGGCTGCGCAAAAAGCCGAAGCCATCTTGCAACACTTCCAAAACGCCATCGCCGCCAATTTCCCAACCTTCTTCGGCATGTTCCTTTAGGATGGAAAACATCATCTCGCCCTTGCGCATGGACGGGGCGTTTTCAATTTCCCATTCTTCCGCCATGGCCAGCAGTTCTGCGGGGGTCTTGGCCTTTAGGTCGGCAAGGTTCAAATGTTCTTTGGTCATAGCGCGTCTCCTTGCGCCAAGGGCGCAGCGGGCAAAAATGGGAATGTCAGCGAAAAGCGTTATGGCCGAATGGCCGCGCTGTGGTTGCACTAAGCGGCAACACAGCACCTGTCAAGTTTTCTGGCAGTTAGAACTTCACAATCACTGCAAAGACGATGACAATCATCAGCACTGTGGGCACTTCGTTCATCAGGCGGTAGGTGCGGCCAGATACGGTGTTGGTGCCCGCCAGCAATTCCTTGCGCCGCGCGCCCAGCCACATGTGAAACACTGTCATCCCAATAACGGATGCGGCCTTGGCCCATGACCAGACGGCTGTCCAATCCACCACACCTGGCATAGACACCAGCAGTAGACCGAAGATCCATGTGGCGATCATGGCGGGGTTCATAATGGCCTTCAGCAGGCGGCGCTCCATCACTGCCAAGGTATCAACCAGGGCAGGCCCCTTTTCGGCCTGCTCTACATGGTAGACGTACAGGCGCGGCAAATAGAACAGCCCCGCCATCCACGCGATGACCGAGATCACATGCAGCGCTTTCACAGTGAGATACCAATCGGTCAAATTCATCGCAGCCTCCTGTCTTCTTCTTAAAGAAAGAAATTTAAAAGGAAAGATGATGTTGTAGGGGCAGGGGATAACAGAATGCAGCCACTTACCCAGAGTTTTCCCCCCAAGCACAACTATGGGGATAAGATACGGACAGATGGGTCGGAGCATTGGGTTTGGGCCGAACTGCAACGGAAATACGGAAATAGGCCACAGTTCTGCGCTGTGGATCGATTGTGCGCAGGCTTTGGGGATGCGCCGTTTTCCCCATGCAGGCTGTGCCATCATCCCCATGTGGAAAGATGCCCGCCTTGCACCGCGAAACGGCCTGAAAATCGGCATCCTCGACAGCGCGGGCAAAAGCGGGCAAAACTGGCGGGGTTCGTGCGCGCGAACAAAACAAGACTGTCCACAGGGTTATCAAAGGGCCGCCATGCAGATTATCCTTGCCTCTACCTCGCAGATACGCGCGCAGCTGCTGGCGCGGGCGGGCGTGGACTTTACCACGGCCGCCCCCCGCGTTGATGAAGAGGCGATTCGCGCCGCGATGCAGGCGGATGCTGCAAGCCCCCGCGACATTGCCGACAGCTTGGCCGAGGCGAAGGCGCTGAAAATCTCGGATAAGAATCCCGATGCAATGGTTTTGGGCTGTGACCAAATTTTGGCCCTAGGCGATAGGATTTTTGCCAAGCCAGAGACAGACGCGCAGGCGCTAACGCATTTGCAGGCACTGCGGGGGCAAACGCATCATCTCTATTCCGCGATGGTGATTTACCATACCGGGCAGCCCCAGTGGCGGCATATTGGCCACGCCCGCATGACGATGCGCGCGCTGTCAGACCAGACCTTGACCGCCTATGTGGCGGCGGAATGGGAATCGATCCGCCATTCTGTGGGGTGCTACAAAATAGAAGAGCGTGGAATTCAGCTGTTTTCGCAGATTGAGGGGGATGTTTTCACCATTCAAGGTTTGCCCATGGTGCCCCTGCTGAACTATCTTGCCGTGCGGGGGATTATTGCATCATGAACAACACCATTCCATTGGCGGGGGTTATCGGGTTTCCCATCGCGCACAGTAAATCGCCCCGCCTGCACGGGCATTGGTTGGCAAAATACGGCATACAGGGCCATTACGTGCCGCTGCATGTTGCACCCGAAAATCTAGCCAACACGTTGAAATCAATGCCAAATATGGGGTTTGTCGGCTGTAATGTAACCATCCCGCATAAAGAGGCGGCGCTGGCATTGGCCCACCACGTCAGCGATGCTGCGCGCCGTATCGGCGCGGCCAATACATTGGTGTTCAAAGATGGTGAGATTTACGCCGACAACACCGACGGTATTGGGTTTATCGATAACCTGCGCCAAAATGCGCCCAATTGGCGCGCCGATGCAGGGCCCGCTTTGGTTATTGGGGCAGGGGGCGCGGCGCGGGCGATTTTGGTGGCGCTGTTGAATGCGGGCGCGCCAGAAATTCTGCTGACCAACCGCACCGCAGATCGCGCCAGCGCCCTTGCTGCGGAATTTGGCCCGCGTGTGAAAGCCCACCCGTGGGAGAAGACCGAATCACTTTTGCCGCAGGCGGCCATGGTGGTGAACACAACGGCGCTGGGCATGTCGGGGAAAGATGCTTTTCCGTTTACCCTGAGTGGCCTTTCCAGCACCGCTCTGGCCACCGATATTGTTTACACCCCCCTCGACACGCCGTTTTTGCAAGCTGCCCGCGCGCAGGGCTGCGTTACAGTGGATGGTCTGGGTATGTTGTTGCATCAAGCCGCCCCTGGATTTGCCCGCTGGTTTGGCCAAATGCCCGAAGTGACAGACGAGACGCGCCGCGTGGTGCTGGGGCAATGAGCTATCGTTTGGGCCTGACAGGCAGCATCGGCATGGGTAAATCGACCACGGCGGCGATTTTGCTACAATATGGCGTGCCTGTTTGGGACGCCGATGGCGCGGTGCATCGGCTGTACAGCGCGGGCGGGGCGGCAGTGGCCCCTATTGCGGCGCTGTGCCCCGAAGCATTGGTTGATGGCGGGTTAGACCGTTCAAAACTGCGCGCGGCCATAGCGGCCAATCCTGATTTTTTACAGAAAATTCAAGATATTGTGCACCCACTGGTGGCCGCCGACCGCGCAGATTTCATTGCCAAAACGGATGGCGAGATTATTGCGCTAGACATTCCACTGCTGTTTGAAATTGGCGCAGACACGCTGTGTGACGGGATTATTGTTGTGACCACATCACCGCAAGCACAGCGCCGCCGCGTTTTGGCGCGGGGCCTGCCAGAGGCGGATTTTCAGATGATTCTGTCCAAACAAATGCCCGATGCTGAAAAGCGGGTGCGTGCAACTTGGGTGGTTGAAACGCTATCGGTGGCCCATGTTACCACCGAAATTGGCCGCATACTGGCAGAAATCCGCAGCCAACAAGAAGGGGCAAATAATGCGTGAGATTGTGCTGGATACTGAAACCACAGGCTTTGACCCAGAGGCGGGCGACAAGCTGGTGGAAATTGGCGCGGTTGAACTGCTGAACCACCTGCCCACGGGCAAGGTTTACCACCAATATATCGACCCGCAGCGCGATATGCCCGAAGGGGCCTTTCAGGTGCACGGGCTAAGCCGCGAGTTTTTGTCTGACAAACCCGTGTTCAAAGACATTGCGCAGGCGTTTCTAGATTTCATTGGTGATAGCCAGTTGGTTATTCACAACGCCAGTTTCGATATGAAGTTCCTGAACCATGAATTGCGCGGCGCGGGTCTGCCCATCATTCCTATGGCCCGCGCCACCGATACGCTGGCCATAGCGCGGGTGAAATACCCAGGCGCGCAAAACTCGCTAGATGCGCTGTGTCGCCGTTTTGGCGTGGATAATTCTGCCCGCACAAAACACGGCGCGCTGCTGGATAGCGAGATCTTGGCCGAAGTTTATTTGGAATTGGTGGGCGGGCGGCAGCCCGATTTAACGCTGTCAGCGCAAAGCGTTGCGGCGGGGGCTGTGCCAGCCCCCAGCCGCAAAGTTGGGCCGCGCGCATCGCCTTTGCCGCCCCGAATCACCGAAGACGAGGCGCTGGCGCATACGGATTTTATCGCCAAATTAGGCGATTCGTCGATTTGGGCCCAGCGCGCAAAATCTTAAGCGGTGCCGCTTGGCTGCGCCGCGCGGCGGGCCAATTCTGCCCGATACAGCGCCAAGAAGTCGACCGTATCCAGGTTCAACGGTGGGAAGCCGCCATCACGCGTAACATCCGATACGATTCGGCGCACGAATGGAAACAGCATACGCGGGCATTCGATCAGCAAAAACGGATGCATCTGGTCTTGCGGTACGCCTTCAATGTGGAAAACGCCGCCGTAATCCAATTCCAAAACGAACAATGGCTCGCCGCTTGTTTTGTTTTTCGACGTAATTTTAAACTTTGTCACCACATCGTATTGGTTTTCGGCTGTACGCTTGCGCCCATCGATGCTGACCGATACTTGCACGTCAGGTTGCACATCGGCAGAATTCATGCCCTTCATGGCAACAGCGTTTTCAAAGGATATCTCGCGAATATATTGCGCCAAAACGGACATTTTGATTTGCGGCGCTGCGGTGGTTTCCTCGGCCATTTCAGCCTCTCCTCTGTAAATTTTGCCCCTGTTAGCAGGGAAAACGACATATCTCAATGCGTGCAGGGCCATTTGCGCGCTACAATTTAACGGCTGCAACTGGACTTGGGCAGGTCGCCTGCCTACATAAGGGACAAGTTTACTTAACCCGAGGC
>JAIXVS010000255.1 GCA_027482795.1 Rhodobacter sp. | reverse complement strand
GCAAACCGGGTGATGGCGCGCGCGGGGGCCTGCCCTTTGGCGAATATCAGCGCCGCCAAGACCAGCATCGCGGGGCCGAGGTGTCGGCACTGCTCGACACCGCCCGTTTCATCGACCGCGCGCAAGATATCTATGGCTATCAGCATTTTGTCTGCGATACGTCAGGCTCTATCTGCGAAGTGGTCGACGGCGCTGATCCCCATGATCCCACCATGGCGGCCATGGCAGAAAACATGCTGCTGGTCTGGATCAAAGGGTCGGACGATCACCGCGCAGAACTGGCCCGCCGCTTTGATCGCGCGCCAAAACCCATGTATTACCGCCCCGAATTCTTGCTGCAAGTCTGGGGCGAGTTTTTGGCCCAGACAGGGGCCAGCCCCGAAACCGCTGATCCCGATGCATTCTTGCGCTTTGGCTACGCGCGGCTTTTGGATGCGCGCCAGCCGCGCTATCACGCCATGGCGCGCTGGGGCGTGACGGTGACCGCCCAGCAGGTTGAAGCCGCAAAAACCCCCGCCGATTTTGACGCGATGATTGCCAGCGCCATTGACCGCGCCGCGCACAATCTTATGTAAGGCCTGTCTATGCCCATTACCCTGCCCCAAAACCTGCCTGCTTTTGATGTCCTATCGCGCGAAGGCGTGATGGTGATGTCGCCCGAACGCGCCAGCGCGCAGGAGATCCGCCCGTTGCGCATTGGGCTTTTAAACCTGATGCCCAAAAAGATTCAGACCGAAAATCAATTCGCCCGGCTGATTGGCGCAACCCCCTTGCAGATTGATTTTCAACTGATCCGCATGTCCGAGCATCAGGCCAAAAACACTGCCGCCGATCATATGGAAACCTTTTACCGCCCGTTTAGCGATGTAACGGCAACGGGCGAAAAGTTTGATGGGCTGATCATCACAGGCGCGCCGATTGAACATCTGCCCTATGAAGATGTGACCTATTGGAACGAATTGAAACGCGTGATGGATTGGACGCAGACCCATGTGCATTCGACCTTTGGCGTGTGCTGGGGCGGGATGGCGATGATTTACCATTTTCACGGCGTGCCCAAACACCTGTTGCAGAAAAAGGCGTTTGGCTGCTTTCCCCACCGCAATTTGCAGCCCACCTCGCCCTATTTGCGCGGGTTTTCGGATGATTTTGTCATCCCTGTCAGCCGCTGGACAGAAATTCATCAGGCAGATATTGCCCGCGCCAACGGTTTGGTTACGCTTTTGGGCAGCGATGAAACGGGCCCCTGCCTTGTGGAAGATACGGCCCACCGCGCGCTGTATATTTTCAACCATATTGAATATGACAGCGATACGCTTAAGCAGGAATATGACCGTGATATCGCGAATAGCACGCCCATCAACGTGCCGCTGAATTATTATGAGGGCGATGATCCCGCGCGCGCGCCGCTGAACCGCTGGCGCAGCCATGCCCATTTGCTTTACGGCAATTGGATCAACGAGATTTATCAATCAACACCTTATGATCTAACGCAAATTGGCCGCTAGCCTTTTGATAATATTGGCCATTTTGGCCGCTCTTGCGCTGGGTGTCTTCTGGGGTAACGCGGCGCGGCGGGAAAAGATTGATGCACAGTTTCCCCCCATCGGCCAATTCATCACCGTGAATGGCGCAAGAGTGCATTACAAAACCAGCGGCCATGGGCCAGACATCGTGCTGATCCACGGCGCATCGGGCAATCTGCGCGAATGGGAATTTGGCCTGCGCGCAGCGCTTCAGGCGCGCTTTACCGTCACCGCATTTGACCGCGCAGGCCATGGCCATTCAGATGCCATTGCGGGCGGCGATACCTTGGCCGCGCAGGCCGCCCATCTGCGCGCGGCCTGCGCGACTTTGGGCATCAGAACACCCGTACTAGTTGGTCACAGCTATGGCGGATCAGTGGCGCTGGCATGGTCTTTGCAGGAAAAACCACCTGCATTGCTGCTGATATCCGCGCCCAGCCTGCCTTGGCCAGGCAGGCTAGACCCTTGGTATCGCGTCACAAATTCGCGCCTTGGCCGCAGCATTGTTGCGCCCCTTGTCGCAGCCCTTGTGCCCGCTGCCTATGTGCGCCGCGCCGCAAATGCCGTGTTCGCGCCCCAAACTGCGCCCGACGCCTATCTGCAAAACTTCGGCGCAAGGCTGGCCACCCGCGCGCACAGCCTTGCCGCGAACACCGCCCAAGTGAACGCGCTGCTGGGCGATATTCGCAGCCAAATGGCCCGCTACCCCGCCTTGGACATGCCCTGCGAGATGATCCACGGCGACGCCGACACCATCGTGCCGCTGGCGATCCATTCGCAAAAGCTGGCCCATGTCCTGCCCCGCGCCCGCCTGACGGTTTTGCAGGGCGCAGGCCATATGCCCCATCATGCGCATTTGGATACAGTGCTCGCCGCCCTCGCGCGCCTGTTGCCTTAGCGCAAAACATTGGCATAGTGGTTCAAACAACCCAAAGGATATGCCATGCCAACCCTGCCCTTTGACGGCGCGATCAGCGCCTTTGCCGCAACTGGCGCGCCCGAATCGGTGCGGCGCACCTTGGCCGCGGTAAGCGAGGATGAAATCCTATGGGATGGCTACCCCTACCGCACCGAGATGAAGAAAAAGGCCTATTCCGAACATATGGACGGCTTGCAAATTCAAATGGCGCGCCTGCAAGCCGATGTGAAAACCACGGGCAAACGGCTGGTTGTTGTTTTCGAGGGGCGCGATGCGGCGGGCAAAGGCGGCGCAATTGACACAGTGCGCGCCTATATGAACCCGCGCCAAGCCGCCGTTGTGGCCCTGTCCAAACCCACCGAACGCGAGGCGGGCCAGTGGTATTTTCAACGCTATATCGACCATCTGCCCGCAAAAGGCGAAATCGCCCTGTTCGACCGCAGCTGGTACAATCGCGGCGTGGTCGAACATGTCTTTGGCTTTTGCAAACCAGATCAGCGCCAGAAATTCTTTCGCCAATTGCCCGAATTTGAAAACATGCTGGTGGACGAAGGCATTACCCTGATCAAATTCTGGCTAGAGGTCGGCCAAGCCGAACAGCTCAAACGCTTTCTAGACCGCGAGCAAGACCCGCTGAAACAATGGAAACTGTCCCAGATTGATATTGACGGGCTGCCCAAATGGGATGCCTATACCGCCGCCATCGACGAGACGCTGGAAAAATCACATTTTAAATCAGCGCCTTGGACGGTTATCCTGTCAGACGATAAACTGCGCACCCGCATTGCCGTGATGCAAACCATTCTGCGCAGCGTCGATTTTGCAGGGCGCGAAGATAAAATCATCGGCAAGCCTGATGAAAAAATCGCAGGCACGCCAAAACTTATCAAACGCTAGGCTCTGCCTGCTTCCTTGCTCTGCAAATATCCTCGGGGGTTTAAGGGGGCGGAAAGCCCCCTTTCTTTCAGCGGAACAAAACCAGCGCACCTGCCGACCATGCCACGCGGGTTTTGGTGCCAATATCCAAAACGGGGCGGCCAAAGACATTGCGCATCGATAGGCGCACAGCCGTGTCGCAGCCTTTGATTTTAATATCGTAATAGGTCATATCGCCGTAATAGACGACCTCTTCCACCACCGCTTCGCTTTCAAAATCACTGCCCGTTTGACCATCGAACAAGATGGTCAGGGTTTCGGGGCGGAACCCCACTGTGGCCCCCCCAGCGCTGCCTTCCGCGCTCATCACTTGGTCGTCGTTCAGGGTAATTTTGCCAAATCCCTGCGCCTCAACCTCTACCTTGCCGCCCGCCTCGCTTAGAATCTTGGCAGGCAGGAAATTCATCGTGCCAATAAAATCGGCCACTTTGCGGCTGGCAGGGCGGCGGTACAGGGTTTCAGGGTCGGCGAGTTGCGCGATTTGGCCTTCGAACATCACGGCGATACGGTCAGACATCACCAAAGCTTCTTCTTGGTCATGCGTGACCAGAATAAAGGTAATGCCCACTTGGCGTTGCAGCTTAATCAGCTCAACCTGCATCTGCTCGCGCATCTTTTTGTCCAGCGCGGATAGCGGCTCGTCCAAAAGCAGCACTTTTGGCTTTAGAATCAAGGCCCTCGCCAAGGCCACGCGCTGACGCTGCCCGCCCGATAGGGCATGTGCCGCCCGCGCGCCATAGCCCGTTAGCCCAACCATTCCCAGCGCGTCTTCGACAGCTTTGGCCTTTTCCGCCTTAGACCGCGGGTCTTTGCGCAGGCCAAAGCCCACGTTTTCGGCCACCGTCAAATGCGGAAAAATCGCATAGGATTGAAACACCATATTGGTCGGGCGCTGGTTGGCGGGCACATCGGCCATATCTTCGCCGCCGATCATCACCGCGCCAGAAGAAATGCCTTCAAACCCCGCAATGGTGCGCAAAAGCGTGGTTTTTCCGCAGCCCGATGGGCCAAGAAGCGAGAAAAATTCCCCCGCGCGGATGGTGGCGTTGATGCCGCGCAGCGCGTGATAATCGCCATAGTATTTATGCACGTCCCGAAATTCGATCATGACGGGTTTTTCGGAACTCATAGGAAGCCTCCAGTGTCTTTCCCGCCCATTTTGGCAATGCCGCGGCGGCGGAAATATTCTGCGATGGTCAGAAGGATAATCGATGCCACAACCAAAACCGTGCCAAGCGCCAAAACCACGGGCACAGATTTTGGAAAGCGGAATTGCGAAAAGATATAGACGGGCAAAGTTGGCTCGGTTCCAGCTAAGAAAAACGCCATCAAGAACTCGTCCAAGGAAATGGTAAAGGTCATCAGCAAGGATGAGATGATGCCTGGCGTGACCAGCGGCAGGATAATCAGCCGAAAGGTCGATGCAGGGGTTTCGCCCAAATCATAGGCCGCTTCTTCCAAGGATTTGTCCAAAGATTGAAAGGCCGCCGTCAGCACCGCGATAGAAAACGGTGTACAAACAAGGACATGGCCCAAGATCACCGTATAAATTGATAGGGGAATGCCAATGCCCAGCAGCACCACGAGCAGCGCAATGGCAAGGATAATTTCTGGCAGAACCAAGGGCAGCATGATCATGCCAATGATCCCGCCTTTGAGCGGAAAGTTATAGCGTGTGCTGGCGCGGGCGGCGAAAACGCCAAGGCAGGTTGACAAGATTGATGCAGACACCGCGATGATCAGCGAATTTTTCAGCGCCTGATGCAGGGCAGGTTCCACCCACAGCTGATCGAACCATTTTGTGGTAAAGCCTGCCAGCGGGAAGGCGACAATCGCGCCATCGTTAAAGGCGAAAATCGGCAGCAGCAAAATGGGCGCGTAGAGAAACAGCAAAAACCCAAAGGCATAAATGCGAAACCAACCGCCGTTCATAGCGCGCTCCTTTTTCGGCGCAGGGCCAATAGGGCAATGACATGCAGTGCAGCCCCCACGGCCACGGTCAGCACCGCGCTATCAGTGGTCAGCCACAAAACAATCACCACCAGCAACAGGGCTTGGGCTGCGGCAAGTGCGG
>JAIXVS010000371.1 GCA_027482795.1 Rhodobacter sp. | reverse complement strand
TGCGCTGGCAAAAGGCCACGCGCGCGCCTTGGCGCAAAAACCCCTCGGTCAAGGCCGCGCCAATGCCCGACCCACCGCCTGTGATAAACACAGAAGCGCCCCTAAGGTCTGGAAAAACTGGAAGATCTTGCATCGCCATCCCCACCCCGCCCGCTACGTTAGCGTTAGCAGCCAAAACGGGCCTAGGGAAGATAGCAGCAGCGGCGCGGCATAAGAAAGATAACCGCGTCAGGGCGGCCCGATTTGGCCTTTGGGGAAAATCACCTCAACGCGCAGCCCGCGGCCCTCTGCCCCGCTAAGCAACTGAAACTCGGCACCAAACAGCGCGGAAATTTCAGCGCAAATCGCAAGGCCAAGGCCGTAGCCCGCGCTGCCCGTATTGGCCGTGTCTTGCCGCAAATTCTGGCCCCGCTTTGGCGCGCGTGACAGATCAAGACCTGGCCCATTGTCTTCCACGGTAAGGACAATGCCAGCGGGCAAGGCTTGCAAGCGCACGGTTACAATTGCCCCGCGTCCTGCATAGGAAATTGCATTATCAATCAGGTTTTTCAGCATTTCGCCCAGCAAAACCGCCTCGCATTGCGCGTGCAGATGATCTGGCCCCTCGTATCCCAGATCAATACCAGCGTGCAGGGCGGCGGGCACCATTTCGGCGGTGATTTGGCGGGCGGCTTCGGCCAGATTAACGCCGTACATCGCGCCCGCGCTTTGGGCGGCATCCACCCGCGCCAGCACCAAAAGCTGCGCCAAAACACGTTCGGCCCGTGTTAGGGCCGATTTCGCTTGATCCATCGCGGTGCTTGCTTGGGCTGGGTTTTGCGCGCGTTCCATCAGCGCAAGCTGGGTGCGCACAACAGAAAGGGGGGTGCGCAATTGGTGGCTGGCATTGCCCGTAAAATGGCGCAGCGCGGCAAGGGCGCTGTCCAGCCGCCCCATAAAGCCGTTGATCGCGCCAATCAGCGGCCCCACCTCTTGCGGGGCGGTTAGGGTAACAGGGCGCAAATCATCGGGGCTGCGGGTTTCAATGGCCCCGCCAAGCTGGCGCAAGGGGCGCAGGGCCACTGTCACAGCGGCCCAGACAATCACCGCCACAGCCAATGCCAGCACACCCAGCCGCAGCCCTGCGCGCAGCAAAATCTCGCGCGCCAAGGCCTGCCGCGCGCGGGTAGATTCGGCCACCGTCACCCGAAACACCAAGGCGCGATCCCCTGTCGAGATGACCCGCGCCAGCGTGACGGACCGAATGGCCACATTGCCAAACCGCCCATCGGCAAATGCAGCCTCGCCCACGGCAGGGTTCAGCAAGGGCAAGTCGGTATAGCCTGACAGAAAGGCACCGTTGGGCCCTTCGACGCGGTAAAACACTTTGTCCTGCGCGGTTGAGGTCAGCATTTCCAATGATGAATAGGGGATATCCACCTCAAGAACGCCTGTTTCATCCAAGCTGACCTTTTCGGCAATGGCCAAGGCCGATCCGAACAGCACGCGGTCAGACACGGTTTGCGCGGTGCGCATTGCCTCGCGCCAGGTATCGCCAAGCGCAGCTAGTCCCAGCAGCGCGGTGGCCATAAACAGCCACAACAGCAGCCTTCGGCGCAGCGAATAGGCGGGGGCGCTCATGCTACCTCGCTGCCTTTGTCCAGCAAATAGCCGATGCCGCGCACGGTGCGCAATTCCAGCCCCAAGGGCGCAATACGGCGGCGCAGGCGCGAGATGTATTGTTCAATCGCATTATCGGACAAAATATCGTCCAGCGAGGTGAGCGATTGCACAATCGCCTCTTTCGCCACGACTTTTCCCGCGCGCATCACCAGCAATTCCAGCAAACCCCGTTCGCGCGGCGGAATATCCAGCGCCGCGCCATGGGCCGAAAATTGGCGCGTGGTCAAATCCAGCGCCAGCGCGCCAAGCGAAACGGTGGAGGCGCGCAGCCCCGCCTGCCTGCGCAAAAGCGAGCGCACCCGCGCTTCAAACTCACGCACGTCAAAGGGCTTGGCAAGGTAATCATCCGCGCCCAGATCAAGGCCGCGCACACGGTCATCACTGCTGCCGCGCGCGGTAAGGATCATCACCGCCGCGCCCCCTTGCCGCGCCCGCATGGCGCGCAAAACATCAAGCCCATCCATCTGCGGCAGGTTTAAATCCAAGATCACCAGATCGAAACTTTCGGCGCGCAAAAGCGCCTCGGCCGAAGCGCCATCATGCACCCCGTCCACGGCATAGCCGCTTTGCACCAGCAGCGCGAGCAGCGCGCTATGCAAGGCGCGGTCATCTTCCACCAGCAGAATACGCATGATCCCTCTCTGCGCGGCAGGCTAATGCAGCGCGGGGGCAAATACAAATATTGTGCAAACGGGCGCGATGGGGCAGGATTTGGGCATGACATGCCACTTCCGCCCGCTGGCGCAAAGCCTTGCCGTCATCTGTGCCCTGTGGCCCGCGCTGGCAGGGGCCGAACTTGTGGTGTTCGATGCGCCTTTGCCGCCCGCGCAAAGCAATTTGGTGATTTATTCCACGCTGGATGCCCCGCGCGTTGCCCCGCTGATTGCGGCCTTTCAGGCGCAAAACCCCAC
>JAIXVS010000047.1 GCA_027482795.1 Rhodobacter sp. | reverse complement strand
CCGTTCGGCCCGCAAATTGCGGGCCAGCAGGTCCATGCAGGCCATGCGCAGCGCGACCCCCATTTCCACCTGTTCTTGGATCACAGAACGGTTAATGTCATCGGCCAAATCGCCATCAATTTCCACGCCCCTGTTCATCGGGCCAGGGTGCATGACAATAGCATCGGGCTTGGCGTGGCTTAGCTTTTCCGCGTCCAGCCCAAAGCGGTGGTAATACTCGCGTTCCGATGGGATAAACCCGCCGTCCATGCGTTCGCGCTGAAGGCGCAGCATCATCACCACATCGGCCCCTTCCAGCCCTGCGCGCATGTCATCAAATAGCTCACACCCAAAATCGCCCACCCCTGCGGGCATAAGGGTTGGCGGCGCAATCAGGCGGATGCGGTTCTCCATTTTGTTCAGCAAAATCAAATTACTACGCGCCACGCGGCTATGCGCAATATCGCCGCAAATGGCCACTGTCAGGCGCTGAATACGCCCCTTGGCGCGGCGGATTGTCAGCGCATCTAGCAGCGCCTGCGTGGGGTGTTCGTGCCGCCCATCGCCCGCGTTCAGCACGGCGCAGTTCACCTTATCGGCCAGCAGATTGACCGCGCCCGAACTTGGGTGGCGCACGATCAACAAATCAGGATGCATGGCGTTCAGCGTCAGCGCCGTATCGATCAGCGTCTCGCCCTTTTTCACGCTGCTTGCACCGACCGCCATGTTCATCACATCCGCGCCAAGGCGCTTGCCCGCCAGCTCGAAACTGGCCTGCGTGCGGGTGGAATTTTCAAAGAACATATTGATCTGCGTCAGCCCCGCCAGCACATCAGATTGCTTAACCGTCCGGCGGTTTAGGTCAACATATTTGTCGGCCAAATCCAGAATTGTTGTTATATCTTGGGGGCTTAGATGCTCGATCCCAAGCAGATGGCGGGCGCGAAAGCTCATGTGCTTCTCCATCATTTTCTGCGCTTATAGAAAGGGTTTGGCCTTGGGGCAAGGGTGGTTGTGAGGGGGGGCTTTTGCGCCTAGTTTACCCTTATGGGAATCAGGGCCGACATCGAAGCAGACTATCACGCCAGCCTTTCAGCCTTGGCGTGGCAGGTCGATTTGGGCGCGGATGAGGCGATCTGCGAGGCCCCTGTCAATGCCTATGATCTGCCCGAAAAGGCCGAATATTTGCAGCGCGCGGCCAGTGTTTCTGTCGCCCCCGCCGCGCCAAAAACCCTTACTTCCCAACAAGTTACAGCAAAATCTGGCGGGGCCGAGGCGATTGCCGAGGCTGCCCGCATCGCCAACACCTGCCAAACCCGCGAGGCGCTGGACAGCGCCGCCGCGACGTTCGAGTTGTGCGATATGCGCAAAGGCGCGCGTGGGGCGGTGGCAGCGGTAGGCCACGCATTGGCCGATGTTTTGGTGATCTGCGATCCGCCCACAACCGAAGGTGAACGCGCTGGCCGCGCGTTGGTGGACAATGAAAGCATCCTGTTTGAAAAAGTCTTTGCAGCCATTGGGTTAGGGCTGGACACGCCCAACCCTGCAGGCGCAATCCAACTGGCCCCTGCCCTGCCGTGGCCCCTGCGCGGGGGCGAGGGCGAACGCGCCGAAGCCTTGGCCATGATGCGCCCCTTTGCCCTGCGGCGTATTGAACTGGCCGCGCCGAAAGCCGTGGTGATTATGGGCCATATCGCGCTGGAAATGCTGCTGGGGGAAACCAGCCTTACGCGGGCGCGCGGCAATTGGGCCAGCGTTGGCGAGGCGCGCGCCTTGGTCATGCTACCCCCGCGCATTTTGCTGCAAAACCCAAGCGCTAAGCGCGACACATGGGCCGATGCGCTGGCTCTAAAGGCGATGCTGCGCGGTTGATTTGCGCTTTAGTTCAGCGGGCAGCCGACCAGTTCGGCGGCGCGGCCATCTGCCAAAATCGTCAAGCGCAGATCGTTTCCGTCCAGATCAAACGGCTTGGCGTTTGTTGGTACCAGATCGGCCACGGCGGTCACATGATCACCGTCCCGCGTCACCTGCGCGCCCGATGCCCAGACACTGCGGTCACGGTGTTCAAAAACCACGGTTTCAGCGGCATTTTGCGCCAGCGGTGGCATGGAAAAATGCGCAGTCACGCGCACACCATCTGTGATCGGCGCGAAGGTGCAAGACACATCAGCCGCGCCCAGCGCCTGGGCCGATTGCGGCACATCCGCCAAGGCCTGCGTGATGGTAACCTGTGCAGGCAAGTTTCCCGAAACATCCGCCGTGAGCGTGGCATAGGCGGGAATGCAGATATCTTTGCAAATGCCAAAGCTGATGGTGGCCTGCACCGCCAACGGCTGCGCAGGGTCAATGGGCAGCAGCGCCAGCGGCAGGGTCAGCCTGTCTTGATAGCCGATATTGGTCATACCAACATCGCCCCAGACAATCGGCGCGGGCCAGATAATGTCTGCCCCTGCAAGGTTTTGCGATCCTGTCCAGTCAATTTCGGGCGGGATGCCGCCCCCCTCGCCCGGGCTGCGCCAATAGGTTTTCCAACCCTGCTGCAATGTCAGCACGATGGCGGCCAAAGGTTTGCCATCGGCATCGCGCCCACCTTGCACGATTTCGGCGCTGATAAGCCCTTCGATTTGGGCCTGCGCGGCCAAGGGAGGCAGGGCGAAAAGGGCGAGAAGTAGAATGCGTTTCATGGCGCGCTTTTACCCCAAAGGCGCGCCACGGCAAATCACCTTTCGGTGCGCGCGCGGCGGGCCTGCGTGATCGGTTCACCAATCCTGCGCTTGCGGCTTGAGATTACGCGTAAAGATGCCATGTTAGGGGGATTAAGCGGCGCAGAAAGGTTTGCGATGGATTTAACTGGCAAATTATTGGCCGCCATGCCGGGGATGCAGGACCCACGCTTTACCCGCAGTTTGATTTTGCTGTGTTCACATTCAGACGATGGGGCGATGGGCCTTATCGTCAACCGCCCACTGGCGGATATGACCTTTCCTGCACTGCTGGACAAGCTGGGCATACTTGCACCCCACCCTGCCAAGATTGACGTGCATTACGGCGGGCCAGTCGAGCCGGGGCGCGGGTTTATTTTGCACCGCGATGGCTATCAGACCGAGGCTGCCGTTTTGGACATTACAGGCGGGTTTCAAATGAGCGCGACCTTGGATGTGCTAGAGGCGCTGGCAGATGGCACAGGCCCGCGCCCTGCCCTACTGGCCTTGGGCTATGCAGGCTGGGGCCCGCGCCAGTTAGAGGGCGAAATTGCCGATAACGCGTGGCTGACGCTGGACGGATTGCCCGACATTGTTTTTGCCGCAGATGCAGGGGCAAAATGGGCCGCGGCGCTGCGCCATTCTGGCGTTGATCCCGTGGCGCTGTCGGGCGCGGCAGGCCATGCCTAGAACCGCGGCCTAAGGCCGCGCTTGCGCGGGGCAACCCGTGCCTTGGTCAGTATGGGCAAGTTTTAGCCGATAGGGATTGTGACGCTACGTTACCTTTACGTTAACGTAAGGTTATGCTGTAATATGCAGCATAAGCAGTTAATCTATGGGCCATCCGATGTCTGAAACCCTAACCATTAGCCAAATGTGTGAACACTTCAGCGTAACCCCCCGCGCCCTGCGGTTTTACGAGGATAAAGAGCTGCTTGCGCCGGCGCGCAAGGGCACGCAGCGGCTGTATTCGGCCCGCGACCGCGCCCGTTTGACCCTGATTTTGCGGGGCAAGCGATTCGGATTTTCGCTGGAAGATATCCGCCAATTGCTGGCGATGTATGACCATTCGGGCAGCAACGAAGCGCAGCTTGCCCGCACGCTGGAGGTGGCCCGCGACAGGCTGGCGCAAATGACCGCGCAGCGCGACGAGCTCAGCCTTGCCATTGCCGATTTGCAAATTGAAATCACGCAAGGGGCCGAAAAACTGGCCCAATTGCGCGCAACAAAGGTGTAACATGCCCCCCTATAGCGCCCCCGTTCAGGATATGCAGTTTGTGCTGCATGATGTTTTGGGTGTGCCAAGCCAAGACATCGCAGGGTACAGCGATTTAGAGCCAAGCTTTACCGCCGCCGTTCTGGAAGAAGCGGGCAAAGTCGCTCGGGATATTCTGGCCCCGCTGAACGCCAGCGGCGACCGCGAAGGCTGCACACTTGAAAACGGCATTGTTCGCACGCCTGCTGGGTTTAAGGCAGCCTTTGATGCGGTAAAACAGGGCGGCTGGACAGCGCTGGATTGCGACCCAAATTACGGCGGCCAAGGCCTGCCCTATATCATGGGCACCGCCGTGGGCGAGATGTTGGTATCCGCCAATATGGCCTTCAATATGTATCAGGGCCTGACGCATGGTGCCTATTCTGCGATCCACGCCCATGGAACCGATGCGCAAAAGGCGCGCTATCTGCCGAAAATGGTGTCTTGCGATTGGACAGGCACGATGAACCTGACCGAACCGCACTGCGGCACCGATTTGGGGCTGATGCGCACCCGCGCCGAGCCGCAGGCGGATGGCAGCTATAAGATCACGGGCACCAAGATTTTCATTTCGGCGGGCGAGCATGATTTGGCCGAAAACATCATCCATCTGGTGTTGGCCAAAGCCCCTGGCGGGGGCGAGGGGACAAAGGGCATTTCGCTGTTTATCGTGCCGAAGTTTTTGGTGAACGATGATGGCAGTCTTGGCGCGCGCAATGGCGTGGCGGTGGGCAGTATTGAAAACAAGATGGGCATTCATGGCAATGCCACCTGCGTGATGAATTACGATGGGGCCACGGGCTATCTTTTGGGCGAGTTGCACAAAGGGATGCGCGCGATGTTCACCATGATGAACGAAGCGCGCATTGGCGTGGGCCTACAAGGGTATGCTGTGGCGGAAGCGGCCTATCAGGCGTCACGCGCCTATGCCAAAGACCGCCTTCAGGGCCGCGATGTGACGGGCGCGAAAAACCCAAGCGGGCCTGCCGACCCGCTGATCGTGCATCCCGATATTCGCCGCAACCTGATGGAGCAGAAATCCTTTGTCGAAGGCGCGCGCGCGTTGACCTTTTGGGGCGCCACGCTGATCGACCGCGCTGCGCGGTCTGGCGATGCGCAGGCCGAAGGGCTGATTTCTTTGTTGACCCCTGTGATTAAGGGCTTTCTCACCGACAAAGGGTTTGAAATGGCCGTGCAGGCCCAACAAATCTGGGGCGGGCATGGCTATATCGAAGATAACGGCGCAGCCCAGTTTGTGCGCGATGCGCGTATCGCCCAGATTTATGAGGGTGCGAATGGCATTCAGGCGCTGGATTTGGTGGGCCGCAAATTGGCCGCTGATGGGGGCAAGCCGATTATGGCCCTGTTCGACATGGTCAAATCGTTCATCAAGGAAAACGAAGGCGATGCGCGCATGGCCCCCTTCCTTGGCCCGCTAAAGGCCGCGTCCAAAGATGTACAGGCGGGGGCGATGTATTTCATGGAACATGGGCTAAAGAACCCCAACAATGCGCTGGCGGGGGCCTATGATTTTATGCACATGATGGGCCATACTGTGCTGGGCCTGATGTGGGCGCGCATGGCAAAGGCGGCCTATGCGGGGCTGGATGCTGGCACAGGGGACGGGGCGTTTTTGAACGGCAAAATCACCACGGGGCAGTT
>JAIXVS010000105.1 GCA_027482795.1 Rhodobacter sp. | reverse complement strand
GTAAGCCATCCCAGCGCAGTCACGGATAGGCTCGCCGCTTGGGCAGGCCGCGTGCCCCGCCCTTCGGATTTCCCCCCCTTTGCCATGGGCCTGCCCCATGTTGGGCATGAACTCACCGTGCCCGTGCTAGATGGGCTGGGCCTGCTATCCCAATCGGCCGCGCAGGACTACCTTTCCGCCAACCCCAAATCGCGCAGCATGGCGCGCGAGGTCAGCGCCGTGCTGACCGCCGATTATGCCCGCGCAGCATCCCAATGCCTGCCCCACCGCGCCTTTCTGACCCAATTGCAACAGGAGCCCGCCCTATGACCGCGTTCAAAATCACCATCATCGGCGCTGGCAGCGTTGGGTTTACCAAAAAGCTGTGCAGCGATATTTTGATGGTGCCCGAATTTGAGAATATCGAAATCGCGCTGACCGATATCAACGCCGCCAATCTGGACATGGCGGCGCAGATTATTCGCCGCATTGTCGATGTGAACGGGCTGAAAACCACCGTCACCGCCACAACCGACCGCCGCGCCGCACTTACAGGTGCACGCTATGTGATGAATGTGGTGCGCATTGGCGGGCTTGATGCCTTTGCCGATGATATCCGCATTCCGCTGAAATACGGGGTGGATCAATGCGTTGGCGATACGATCTGCGCAGGCGGCATTATGTATGCGCAGCGCGGTATCGCCGCCATGCTGGAGTTTTGCCGCGACATCCGCGAAGTGGCCGAGCCAAACGCCCTGATGCTGAACTATGCCAACCCAATGGCGATGATGACATGGGCGGCAATCGATCATGGCGGCGTGAAGACCGTGGGCCTGTGCCACGGCGTGCAAAACGGGCATCGCCAGATTGCGGCAGCGCTGCGCGTGCCGATGGCGGAAGTGGACATTATCTGTAGCGGCATCAACCATCAAACATGGTACACCGATATCCGCCACAAGGGCCGCCAAATTGGCAAAGATGAACTGCTTGCGGCGTTTCAGGCCCACCCAACCTTTTCCAAACAGGAAAAGGTGCGCATCGATGTGCTGAAACGCTTTGGCTATTATTCCACCGAATCCAACGGACATTTGTCCGAATACCTGCCGTGGTATCGCAAGCGCCCCGATCAGATTATGGACTGGATTTCCACCGATGACTGGATTCACGGCGAGACGGGCGGCTATCTGCGCTATACGACCGAAAACCGCAATTGGTTTGAAACCGATTTTCCGATGTTCTTGGACGAGGCAGGCAAACCCCTTGTCCCCGCCGCCCGCACCGATGAACACGCCAGCCATATCCTTGAAGGGCTAGAGACGAACCGCACCTATCGCGGGCATTTCAATGTGAAAAACAACGGGGTCATCCGCAACCTGCCCGATGATTGCATCATCGAAAGCCCAGGCTTTGTGGACCGTTTCGGCATCAATATGGTGGAAGGCATCACCCTGCCCCTTGCCTGCGCTGCCACCTGCAACGTGTCGGTTTCGGTGCAGCGCATGGGGATGATGGCGGCGGTGACGGGCGATGTTGACCTGCTGAAACAGTCCATGCTGCACGACCCACTGGTCGGGGCCATCTGCAACCCAGAAGAGGTGTGGCAGATGGTGGATGAAATGCTGGTCGCCCAAGCCCAGTGGCTGCCCCAATACGCCCACGCCATTCCAGATGCCAAAAAGCGCCTAGAAAACCCGCGCGTGAAAACCCGCGAATGGGCAGGTGCCGCGCGGCTGGATGTGCGCAGCGTGGACGAACTGCGCGCCGCCTCGGCCAAGAAGAAGGCATCCGAAAGCCACGGGCTGGGCACTAAGGTTATGGGATAACGCGGCGCGCCCAAGGGCTGCACCGTGCAGTCTTAATAATCCCCAAGCCCTGCCAAGAACGCCGCAAATTCTGCATCCTCGACCGCCACGTCATGTGCGGCGGCGGGATAGCGGCCCGCCTTTACATCGGCCACAAACTCGCCAAACGCAGCGATCCGTTCGGTCTGCAGGCGCGCATATTCCGCGGCGAAATTACGATAGGTTTTGGCATGGCGTGGGCGGTGGCCGCGCGTGCAGCCCAAAACATCTTCGGCAAACAGATATTGCGCATCAGTGCCGCTGCCCGCCCCCATGCCAAAGGTCACCAGCGGTGATCTGCGCGACAGTTCTGCCCCCACGCGGGCTGGCACAACCTCTAACTCGACCGCCACCGCGCCCGCCTGTTCTAATGCGCGCATTTCGGCGGCCACGTACAGGGCGGATGCGGCCGTTTTTCCCACGGCCTTAAACCCGCCTGTCCAAGTGGCTTTGGATGGAACCAACCCCACATGGCCCACCACGGGCAACCCTTCGCCCGCCAGCGCGCGCACTGTGCCCAATCCCGCCCCGCAGTAATAGGCATCGCCCCCAACGGCACGGGCTGCAAAACCCGCGCGCAGGTAATCTTCGGTGGTCACCAATTCGCCATACAAAAGACCAACCTGCACAAAGCAATCCCCCGCCGCCGCGCGCATCTGGGCGTTCCATAGGGGCGCGATGATCGACAATACATCCACCCCCGCCGCCGCCGCTGCCGCCGCCTCATCGGGCGTTTCCACGTATAGCATCGTCAATACGCGCTGCCCTTTTGCCGCGCGCAAATCGGCCACAGTCATCCGAGCATTCCGCATCATGCGTCCACATCAATAAAAACGCGCCCATCTTCAACTTTGACAGGATAGGTGCGCAGGGGCGCGCAAACAGGGGCGCGTTTTGCCTCGCCCGTGCGATAGTCGAACTGGCCGTTATGCTTGGGGCATTCGATCAGATGACCCATCACCAAACCATCGCACAAATGTACAGCTTCATGGGTGCATTGGCCTGCCGTGGCATAAAAATCGCCTTCGGGCGCGTGGTATATCGCAAAGGTCTGATTGGCGTGATCAAAACGGATCAGGTCTTCGGCGTCGATGTCGCCTGTGGCGCAGGCGTCTATCCAATGGGGCATGGTATCCTCTTATCTTGTGGCACTGCCCAAAGCGGCAGCATGAAAATCTGTGCGGTAGGGTTGCGCAGTGGGCGGCAAAGCGCGCTGGATAAAGTAATCCTCATTGGCCAATTGGCGGCGCAGTGCGGGCCACATCTCGGCAAAACCCTGCGCTATCGATAGGTTTGGCGCGGGCAGATCGTGCTTGATCTTTGCGTGCAGCGCAGGCAGCGCGTGATAGGGCACCATGGGGAACATGTGATGCTCGACATGGTAATTCATGTTCCAATAGATAAAGCGGCTGACCCTGTTCATGTAAACCGTGCGGCTGTTTAGGCGGTGGTCGGTGACATTGTCGGCAAGGCCGCCATGCTGCAAAAGCCCCGTCATCACATGATGCCACGCGCCATAAAGACGCGGCAGGCCAATCACCATCAGCGGCAGGATCGAACCTGTCCAAATGGCCAAGCCGATGGTCAGCCCGTAAATGGCAACCGAAATTCGTGCCACGCGGATGACTTTGTGCTGCTCTTGCGTAGGAATATACACGGCTTCTTCAGGATGCACCCTGCCAAGTGCGTTATACACCATCCGCGTCAGGCCCGATGCCGCATCGAACAGACCAACAAAATTTGCCAGCACTTTGAAGAAAACGGGCGGGCGCATGACCGCAATTTCAGGATCGCGCCCGACAATCACCGTGTCGGTGTGATGGCGTGCATGGCTCCACCGCCATGTCGCCGAATTGCGCATCATGCAAAAGCTGGCAATTTCATAAACGGCGGTGTTCATCCACGGGGTTTTGAACGCAGTGCCATGGCCGCATTCGTGCCAACGGCTGTCCATCGCGCTGCCATACAGAACACCGTAAGCCAGCCAAAATGGAATGGCCCAATAACTGGGCCACAGCGCAATGCCAAGCGCGGCAAAGGCCGCCAATGCCACAAGCAGAATAACCGTGTCGCGGATCGCAGGGCCATCGCTGCGCTGCATCAATTCTTTCATCTCGCGGCGCGGCACGTCCGAATGGTACCACTGCGCTGCCGCCAAACCTGTTTGAACCGCACGCTGCGCATCTGGCCCCAGCAAATTGTAATCACGCTTTCCCATCATGCTCTCCCGCGCTCTATGCTTTGCGGCGATTTTAGAATGCAAATTCCATTTGGCGGAAAGCCCCGAAATTGGGGCTCGCCTCATTTCGTCAAATCTGCTATCACCGATTTGACGAAAAAACCTCATCGGGAGACGCAGATGGCCAAACGTGCCAGCCTTATTGATCTTGCCGAGGCGTCGGGCGTCTCGCTGGCGACGATAGACCGCGCGCTGAACGGGCGCGAAACGGTCTCGCCTGCCACGCGGGCGCGCATCTTGGCCGTCGCGCAGCGAATCGGCCATCCTGCCGCGCTGCGCCTTGCCCATGATATGGCCCCAAAATCAGCGCCCCGCGAGGTGCGTCTTGGCGTGGTGCTGCACAAACAGGGGCAGGATTTTTACAAGGCCTTTGCCCATGAATTGCAATCGGCTATTGCGCAAGTGACAAGCGTGCGCGCCAAACTTGTGCTGGAATTTTCGCCCAGCCAATCGCCCAGTGATATGGCGGCCACCCTGCGCAGCATGGCGGGGCGCTGCGATGTTGTGGCGGGAACGGGCGTGAACCACCCCGAAGTCACCGCCGCTGTCGAAGACCTGCGCGCGCAGGGCATTCGGGTGTTTTCGCTGCTGTCCGACTTTGCCCAAGGCGTGCGCGTTGGCTATTTGGGCCTGAATAATCTCAAGGTTGGCCGCACTGCGGGCTGGATTACGGCCATTGGTGCCAAACTGCCTGGCAAGCTGCTGGTCTTTGTCGGCGGCCACCGTTTTCACGGGCACGAGCTGCGCGAAGCGGGCTATCGCGGCTATCTGCGCGAAGTGGCCCCGCATTTAGAAGTGCTTGATACCATCGTCAATCTGGAAACGCGCCAACTGACCTATGAGGCGACGTTGGACGCGCTGAACAAACACGCCAACCTGCGCGGGATATTCGTGTCGGGCGGTGGGGTCGAGGGGGCCGTAGCCGCCCTGCGCGAATCGCGAAACCCGGGCGATTTGGTCTTTGTCGCCCCCGTTCTAACCCCCGACACCCGCCAAGGTTTGGCCGAAGGGCTGGTGACCTTGGTCACTGAAACCCCGCTGGAAAAGCTGTGCCGCGAGCTGTTTTCGCGCATGGTCGATGTCGCGACCCGCAGCGGGGAAGTATCTGATTTGGGCCAGATTTTCTTTCATCCCGACATCTATGTGGCCGAGTCGCTTTGACGAAAAAACATCAAAATGATCGGCGTTTTTTCCGCGCATTTTCGTCACACTGCTGATTTGGATTGCCCCCTTAAAATTTAGAACGTTAATTCCATCCACAGCATCTGCCCGAAAAACTGGCAGGCAAACACACGGGGATGGAATGAATTTCGCGCTTAATCACATGACGGTGGCCAAGCAAAGCTATGTGCAGCTTTTGGACACAGCGCAAAACCTTGGCATGGTGGGAATCGAGGTGCGCAACGATCTGCCCCAAGCGCTGTTTGATGGCCTTTCTCCCGCCGTGGCGGGCGCAATGGCGCGCGGTAAGGGCCTGCGCATTCTGGCCTTGGCCGAGGTAAAGCGGTTTAACGATTGGTCGGCGGCCAAGGCCGAAGAAGCCCTAGCGCTGATGAAAATCGCGCAGGCGGCAGGGGCCGAAGCGGTGTCGCTGATCCCGCGCAACGACAATCTGGTTATGGGCGAGGATGAACGCCGCGATGCCCTGCACACCGCCCTGTCTGCACTCAAACCCATGTTGGAAGATCACGGTCTGATTGGCATGGTCGAACCTTTGGGC
>JAIXVS010000191.1 GCA_027482795.1 Rhodobacter sp. | reverse complement strand
GGCGCATAAAGTCAACGTGGGTGGGCAAATCTTTGACCACATCGCGCTGAACGCCGCGGCAGACCACATGCACGTCTGGCTGGCCTGCAACCTTTAGGTTGAACAGGGTCGACAGGAAACGGCCTTGGCGCAAGCGCTTGAGCAGCATGTTGTAATTCAGTTTGATCGGCGTCGGCGCAGTGTTGTCGCCATAGACGATACCGGGTACAAATCCATCGCGACGAGATTGACGAGCGGCCCCCTTGCCTGTCCCCATCCGTGCCTCGGCGATAAGATCTGGGATCTCACGTGCCATAGTTTCTCTCCATATAAGTCCGCCAACGTTCAAGGGTGCATGGCGCGACTTGGCGGCGTTAATGGGGAATCGGTGCGAAGTAAAGCCAGAAATACCCGAAAACTGCGCGGTTTCATCGAAAAAGGCGCGTGTGGCGGCGCGCCCGTCGCAAAAAGACATGGGTGCAGATGCACGGCGCGCTAACAGGGGGCACCTTGCAGGAGCCGCACTATGATGACCACCCTTTCCCGCGCCCGTGCGCCATTTGCGGCGTTTGCAGCCATGGGCGTGTTGTGGGGCGGGTTTGCTGCCGATTTGCCCGATATCAAAACCATGCTGGAGGTAGATGCGCAAACGCTGGGGCTTTTGCTGTTTGCAACCCCTTTTGCAGCCGTCAGCGCCATGCTGGTGGCCCCCGCCTTTGGCGTCTGGGCGCGGGGCTGGGCGCTGCCGCTGGCGACCATTTCCATGGCGCTGGCCTTTTCGCTTCCAGGCATGGCGGGCAGCGTTTGGCTGTTTCCGCTGGCCATGCTGGCGGCAGGGGCAGGCACGGGGCTGACCGATGTTATTATGAACGCCCGCGTGGCCGATTTGGAAAACCGCCACAGCCAGCCGTTGATGAACCTGTGCCATGCCGCCTACAGCTTTGGCCTTGCTGGCGGGGCGATGTTGGTGGGGGCTTTGCGCAGCGCGCAGTTTGGCCCTGCGCCCACGTTGGGCACGATTGCTGTGATCGCAGGTCTTTTGGCGCTGCTGACCATCGAAAAAGATGGCGCGATCCACGGCCTTGCCAAGCCCAAGGATAAGGGCGCAGCACGTCTTGGCCTTGTGCCGCTGATTGGCGGGGCGATTGTGCTGATTGCTTTCCTTACCGAAAACGCAGCCGAAAACTGGTCGGCCCTGCATATTGAACAAACCTTGGGCGGATCACCTGCTGCGGGGGCCATGGGGCCTGCGGCAATGGCCATCACCATGGGTTTTGCGCGGCTGGCGGGCCAAGGCATGGCGCAGCGCGTGGCGGGCCATGTGCTGCTGACCTGCGGCGCGGCCCTATCGGCCACGGGCGCGCTGGTTGCCGCCGCCGCCACCAGCCCTGCAATGGCTTACGGCGGGTTCATCATTATGGGGCTGGGATCATCGGTCATCGCCCCCACAGCCTTTTCCATGGTGGGGCAAATGGCCCACCCTGCCGCCCGCGCCCGCGCAGTGGCGCGCGCCACGCTGCTGGGATATTTCGGCTATTTCTTTGGCCCGCCCTTTGTGGGGTTTTTGGCGGGGCAGTTCGGCCTGCGCGCCGCCTTTGTCTTTGCGGCAGTTTTGCTGGCTTCCGTGCCTATTTGGGCCCATGTTCTGCGGCGGCAGCGGTAAAGCGCCGATCAGGCACCACCCAAATCAGCGCAACCGCCGCCAGAATGACCATGGCCAACGCGGGATGGACAAAGGCGATGGGCGCGGCAACAACATAGGCCGCCAAAGACAGCTTTCCCTTGCGATCCGATCCCAGCGCGCGGGAAAAATCACTGTCCACCCCGTGCTGCGCCACCAAGGCGCGGATCAGCAGAAAATAAGCCAACGCGCACATCATCATGTTCACGGCATAGACAGCCACAGTATGTGCGGGAAAACCATTCTCGCCCATAAAGCCCGTGGTAAACGGGATCAGCGACAGCCAGAACAGCAGGTGCAAATTGGCCCACAGCACCCATCCGCCCACATGCTTTACCGCATGAAACGTGTGGTGATGGTTGTTCCAGTAAATGCCCACAAAAACGAATGACAATGCATAAGACAGAAATATCGGCAGCAGCGGCCACAGCACGCCAATCTCATGCCCATGCGGGATTTTCAGTTCCAGCACCATAATGGTGATGATAATGGCGATCACCCCATCGGAAAACGCCTCGATACGTCCTTTGGTCATAGCACCCCCTCCTTTTGGCCCCATCCAACACAAAAAAAGCCCGCAAGGCAAGCTTGCGGGCGCATTAGGATCACTGGGGGGAGGGGCCCGTTGATCAAAACGAAAGGGGCGGCACCTTGGCCGCCCCCCTTTAGATTATTGGTTGTATGCACGCTCGCCATGTTCGGCCAGATCCAGACCCTCGCGCTCGACGTCTTCTTTCACGCGCAGGCCCATCACCATATCCACCAGCTTGAACAGGATGAACGATCCGATACCCGAGAAGGCAATCGTGAACAGCACAGCCTTGATTTGCGCGGTCAACATGAAGCCCATGTCATAAGCGCCCACTTGCAGCGTGCCAGGTACGGACGTGTAGTCAGGAATACCCGCGCCGCCCAAAGCTGGGTTCACCAAGATACCCGTGGCAATCGCGCCAATGATACCTGCCAAACCGTGGATGCCGAACACGTCAAGGCTGTCATCCAGTTTGAACATGTTCTTAACGTAGGCCACAAAGAAGAAACACGCCACGCCAGCCACCAGACCCAGCACCAGCGCGCCCATCGGCCCTGCAAAGCCCGCCGCAGGCGTCACAGCCACTAGGCCAGTGACAACACCCGAAATCAGACCCAGCAAGGACGGTTTACCCTTTAGCAGCCATTCGGCGAACATCCATGCCACACCGCCAGCTGCGGTTGCCACAAAGGTGTTCACAATCGCCAGCGAGGTGATCGCGTTAGATTCAAGGTTAGACCCAGCGTTAAAGCCGAACCAGCCCACCCACAGCAAAGCGCCACCGATCATGGTCATGGTCAGCGAGTGTGGGGCCATCGAATCTTTGCCGTAGCCCACGCGCTTGCCCAGCATGATGCAGCCGACAAGGCCAGCAATACCTGCGTTAATGTGCACAACCGTACCGCCCGCAAAGTCCAGCGCGCCCCAGTTCCAGATCAGACCATTGGCAGCCAGATTGGCGGCAGCAGCCTCTGCGCCAGCGGTATCGCCCGCAGCTTCCGCAATCAGTTTCAGCGTTTGTTGTTCGGCCAAGAAATCTGGGCCGCCCCACCACCAAACCATATGCGCCATTGGGAAATAGATGAAGGTCACCCACAAAATGGTGAAAACCATCAGCGAGGAAAACTTCATCCGCTCGGCAAAGGCACCCACGATCAGCGCAGGCGTGATCATCGCAAAGGTCATCTGAAACGCGATGAAGGTGTATTCAGGCAACCAAACGCCATTGGTAAAGGTTGGCACCAGCGTAGTGGCATCCACACCTTGCAAGAACGCCTTGCTAAATCCGCCCACATAGGTGTCCATCGACCCGCCGTACGAAAACGCCAGCGAATAGCCGTAGACCACCCAAATAATGCAAACCACCGCCGAAATGGCGAACACTTGGGTCAGCATCGACAGCATGTTTTTCGTGCGCACCAAACCGCCGTAAAACAGCGCAAGGCCGGGAACGGTCATCAGCAAAACCAAAACGGTCGAAATGCTCATCCATGCAATATCGCCGCCATGCACGGCCTTTTCATAAACGTACGGCACCAGCGCAGCATCCTGCGCAAGGGCAGGCATTGCGGCGGCCAAAAGGCCCGCAGACGCCAGTGAAAGTAGTTTCTTTATCATCATGATTTTCCTTTTGCCCCCTATCACAGCGCTTCGTCGCCCGTCTCGCCCGTGCGCACGCGCAAGGCGCTTGCCACGTCAAGAACGAAGATTTTGCCATCGCCGATTTTGCCCGTGCGGGCGGTTTTGGTGATGGTATCCACCACCTGATCGGCAAGTGCGTCTGAAACGACCAATTCAAGCCGCATCTTTGGCACGAAATTAACGGCATATTCTGCGCCGCGATAAATTTCCGTATGGCCTGACTGTGTGCCAAAGCCTTTGATTTCCGTCACCATCATGCCACGCACGCCGACGGCGGTCAGCGCTTCGCGCACCTCGTCCAGCTTGTATGGTTTTATGGCAGCAATGATCATCTTCACGTTGCACCCCTTTCGCGCAGGCCCCCAAGAACCAAGCGTTCTGGGCCTCCCACCCATCACGCCAATGATGCAGGCGCAGCACAAGATTTGGGCGGCATAAAAAGGCCACTCGCGCCAGTATGCACAAAATTTAGGCGTTAATTTTTGGATAAGCGTAAAAGTTGTGCAGATAGGGGGCGCGAATCAGCGTCAGAATGTCTCCACAAGCGCGGCAAAACGGGTTAAGGTGGTGCAAACAAGAAACCAAAGGCAGCGCAGCATGGCAGGATCAAACGGACAGGGTCGCCCCCCCTTGGTGGCAGATCGCCGCTATGGCGCGCCCACCGCGCAGCGCCGCAGTGCAGCGCCCCCGCCGCTGCCCAAAACCCCGAAAAAACCGCGCAAAGCCCCCCGCAAGGCCAGCGGTTCGCGCAATATCATTTTGCGCGTGCTGTGGTTTTTTATCCGCCCGTTTTGGCGCATCTTTGTCTGGCTGATGTGGCGCTTTGGCATTTTGGGGGCCTTGGTATTCGGCTCGATCGTGTTTTATTTCTACGCCCAACTGCCCGATGTCACCGCCCTGCTGGATGCCCGCGCCAAAGGCTCGGTCACGCTGCTGGATCGCAACGATCAGGTCTTTGCGTGGCGGGGCGAAACCTTTGGCGGGCAGATCACATCCGATGACGTATCCCAGCATCTGCGCAATGCCGTCATCGCCACCGAAGACAAACGCTTTTATCTGCATTTCGGCATATCCCCGCGCGGCATCGCCTCGGCCATTCGCATCAACCTGTCCGAAGGGCGCGGCCCCTTGGAAGGCAACGGCGGTTCCACCATCACCCAGCAGGTTGCCAAACTTTTGTGCCTTGGCGTGCCATACGATCCCGCCACATGGAAAACCGAAACCGAGTATGAGGAAGACTGCCGTGGCGGCGGAATTTACCGCAAGCTGAAGGAAATTCCCTATGCCGTGGCGATGGAGTTGAAGTATTCCAAGGCCGAAATCCTGACGATCTACTTCAACCGCGCCTATCTGGGCGCAGGGACAAGGGGGTTCGAGGCTGCGGCCCAGCGTTATTTCGGCATATCCGCCAACCAAGTGGACGCGGCCCAAGCCGCGATGCTGGCGGGCCTTCTTAAAGCCCCGTCGCGCTTTGCCCCCACCAACAACCTGCAACGCGCCCAAGACCGCGCCAATGTAATTGTTGGCCTGATGCAGGAACAAGGCTATCTGTCGGCCGCCGAAGCGGATGAGGCGCGCAGTTTTCCTGCCGTGTTATCCCCCGAAGCGCAGTCGAAATCGGGCGGCTTCTTTGCCGATTGGGTCATGGAAACCGCCCCCGATTTTCTAACATCGGCCACCACCGAAGACGTGATCATGCGCACCACGCTGGACGTGGATTTGCAGAAAAAGTCGGAAGAGGCGCTGAAGTTCGTCTTTGATACCAAGCTGAAAGAAGGATCAAAGGCGCAAGTTGCCATTGTGGTCATGTCTGCCGATGGCGCGGTGCGCGCCATGGTTGGCGGGCGCGATACCCAAGATGCGGGCAGCTTTAACCGCGCAACGCAGGCGCTGCGCCAAACGGGCAGCGCGTTCAAACCCTTTGTCTATGCCGCCGCAATGGATCTGGGCTGGTCGCCTGCCGATTATGTCGAAGACATCCCAATGACCATCAATATTCCAGGATCAGGCCCATGGTCGCCCAAGAATTATGACAATGAATACAAAGGCATGATGACCCTAACGCAGGCCTTGGCCGAAAGCCGCAACATCCCCGCTGTCAAAGTCTCCGAAGCGATGAGCCGCGACGCGGTGCGCAATGTCGCCGCTGGTTTTGGCATCACGGGCGATATGGCCGCAGGCCCCGCGCTGGCGCTAGGGGCATCGGAATCGACCCTGCTGCAAATGACAGGGGCCTATGCGGGCATTCAAAATGGCGGCACGGCGGTCACCCCCTATGGCCTGCGCGAATTGTCCCTAAAGGGCGAGGCTGAACCCCTGATCGGCGCAGGCGGCGGCATGGGCGAAAGGGTGATCTCGCTAGAAGCTGCGCAATACTTAACCTATATGATGACCCAAGTGGTCGAGGCAGGCACAGGCGGGCGCGCCAAACTGGACGGCTGGCAGGTGGCAGGCAAAACAGGCACCACGCAGGCCGCGCGCGATGCATGGTTCATCGGCTTTACTGCCGATTATGTCGCAGGCGTCTGGATGGGCTATGACGATAACTCACCCCTTACAGGCGTGACAGGCGGCGGCATACCCGCCGAAATTTGGCACGAGGTGATGGCGCGCGTGCATGACGGCTTGCCGCCCAAACCGCTGAATATGCTGATACCCGAGCCGCGCATCCCCCCTGCCCCCACCACAGACCCGAACGCGCCCACCATGGCCGCAGACCCGAACGCCGTTGATCCGAACGCCGCCCTTATGCCCATTGCCACGCCGCAAGGCGGCCAAGGTGGCCAAGGCGCGGGCCAAGATCAGGGCCAATTCCAAACCCTGCTGGAACGTTTGTTTGGCAATTGATCCGCGCCAAAGCGGCCTTGCCAAATCTGCGCGCAGGGCCTAGTTTAGAATTATTCTAAACATTGGTGCGCCATGCTCTCAGCCCTATCCACCCGCCGCCGCTTTACCGATTTATCCCCGCAAGAGGTGCTTGCCCTAGCGATATCTTCCGAAGAGGATGACGCGCGCATTTACCGCAGCTATGCCCAGCGCCTGCGCGGGGATTACCCCGCATCCGCCGCCGTGTTCGACGGTATGGCCGCTGAGGAAGACAGCCACCGCACCCGCCTGATTGCCCTGCACCAAAAACGCTTTGGCGATGTGATCCCCCTGATCCGCCGCGAACATGTGGCGGGCTTCTACGCCCGCCGCCCTGTCTGGCTGGCCGCCAACCTGTCTTTGGACACTATTCGCAATGAGGCCAGCGCGATGGAGGCGCAGGCCGCCGCATTCTATACCCGCGCCGCTGGGGCCACGTCCGATGCCGAAACGCGCAAACTGCTGGGCGATCTGGCCGCTGCCGAGGCGGGGCACGAGGCTGCGGCCATTGGCCTGACCCAAACCCATCTGCACACCGACGCACGCGAAGGCGAAGACGCTAGTGCCAAGCGCCAGTTCATCCTAACATGGGTGCAGCCCGGCCTTGCAGGGCTGATGGATGGGTCTGTATCCACCCTTGCCCCCATTTTCGCCGTGGCCTTTGCCACGCAAGATACATGGACAACATTTCTGGTCGGCCTTGCCGCATCTGTCGGGGCGGGCATTTCCATGGGCTTTACCGAAGCCGCCCATGATGACGGGGTTCTGTCAGGCCGTGGCAGCCCGTGGAAACGCGGCTTTGCATCGGGCATCATGACCACCATCGGCGGGCTGGGCCACGCCCTGCCCTACCTGATCCCCGATTTCTGGACTGCAACATCCATTGCCGTGGTCGTGGTGTTCATCGAACTTTGGGCCATTGCGTGGATACAAAACCGCTATATGGAAACCCCCTTTATCCGCGCCGCGCTGCAAGTGGTGCTGGGCGGAGTTCTGGTGTTTGCCGCAGGCGTACTGATTGGCGGCGGCTGACCCCTTCGCAACCCGCGTGCGCCATGCTATCTTTGGCGATATCTGTGCAAAGGAGCCGATCATGCGCGCATTGATGATTGCTTTGCTACTGCTAAGCCAAGCAGGCACCGCCCATGCGGGCGAGATGGAAAACGCCGCCCTATCCCTGATAAACTCCGCCCGCGCCAAGGCGGGCTGCGCCGCACTGGCCATCAACCCCAAACTACAATCCGCCGCCGCAGGCCACGCCAAAGCCATGGCGCGGCAGAATTTCTTCAGCCACACAGGTAAAAACGGATCCACCGCAAAAAGCCGCATCAATGCGGCGGGCTATGGGTGGAGCGCGATTGCCGAAAACATCGCCGCAGGCCAAACATCCGCCAAAGAGGTGGTATCCACGTGGCTGGCCAGTGCTGGGCATAAGAAAAATATGCTGAACTGCACCTATACCGAAACGGGTCTATCCGTGGTCTATCAGGCCGATGATGCGCCAATAAAGGGCCACCAATACCCGTTCAGATATTACTGGGTGCAAACCTTTGGACGCCCCTAAACCACGCCTGCTGATCGACGCCGATGCCTGCCCTGTTAAGGCCGAGGCTGAACGCGTCGCCACCCGTTTCGGCCTTGAAATGCTGCTGGTCTCTAACGGCGGGGTGCGCCCATCGCCCAACCCCTTGGTGCGCAGCGTCTATGTGCCATCGGGGTCAGATCAGGCGGATATGTGGATCGCTGATGCCTGCACGCCGCGCGATGTGGTGGTGACATCCGACATCCCCCTTGCCGCCAAATGTTTGGCCAAAGGCGCGCAGGTTATCAAACATAACGGCGAAGTGCTGACCACCGCCAATATCGGCATGATCCTTGCCGCGCGCGATCTCATGGCCGATCTGCGCGCCGCTGACCCGTTCCATCAGGGCGGCGGCAAACCCTTTGCCAAGGCCGACCGCGCACGTTTTCTAGACAATCTAGACCGAATGCTGCGCGCCGCCGCTGGTCGCAATTAGAATAGCCCACCCGCGCGCAGCGCGCCATAATCGCGCAATGGCACAGGCGCAAAAACCCGAACTCACTGGCATTCTTTTGGCGCTTGGCGGGGGCGTTATGTTGTCGCTGAACGATCTGTCGATCAAGTTTCTGTCGGGCGGCTATGCGCTGCACCAAATCATCCTGATCCGCGCCTTTATCAGCCTGATCATCATCTTTGCCGTCATCCGCGCCACGCGCACGGGCTTTGCCCAGCTGATCACCCGCCGCCCCCGCGCGCATCTGCTGCGCGTTGCCATCGTGATGGTGTCCAATGTGACCTACTTTTTGGGCCTTGCCGCCATGCCCTTGGCCGATGCTGTCGCCACTGCCTTTATCGCCCCCGTATTGGTCACGTTAATGAGCGCGGTTTTGCTGCGCGAACCCGTCGGCCCCCACCGCTGGGCCGCTGTGGCCATTGGCCTTTTGGGCGTTTTGGTCATGGTGCGGCCCAGCACGGGCGCGCTGCAACCCGCCGCGATTTTGGTGCTAATCTCGGCGCTGTGCTATGCGGGCAGCCATATGATGACCCGCCGTATGCGCGAAACGGAATCGGCGATGACGCTGAATTTCTATGTACAAATCGGGTTTATCATCGTCTCCGCCAGCATGGGGCTTTGGGCCGGCGATGGTCACTTGGCCGCCGCCCACACAGGCGGCGCGCTGGAATTTTTGTTCCGCCCTTGGGTCACCCCGCCCCTGCCCGACTGGCCCGCCTTTATCGGCACGGGCCTTGCGGTGGGCATTGGCGGGCTGATGATGTCTCAGGCCTACCGCACGTCCGAGGCCGCGCTGATTGCCCCCTTTGAATATATCGGGATGCCAATGGCCATTCTTTGGGGGCTGGTGGTATTTGGCACTTGGCCAGATAGCCACGCTTGGGCGGGCATTGCCCTGATCTGCGGCGCGGGGTTTTATACCTTGCTGCGCGAAGGGATGCGGCGCAAAGATGTGGATGTTGCAGCCCCCAGCGGCGATATTTAGCGAAAGGCAAATTATGCAAATCATCGGGCAAAACGCCGAGGCGCATTTGACATGGGCTGGCCTTTTGGACGCGCTACTCGCTGGCCACCGCCTGCCCCGCGCCGAAATTGCCGATCTGCTGCTGTCGCGTGGGCAAGACAAACTGCTGAACCGCGCGGCGTGGATTGCCGGGCTGGGGTCACTGGTCAAAGTGGCCACAGTCTATCCAAACAATCCCGCACGGGGCGTGCCATCGGTCAACGGCGCGGTGAACCTGTTTGACGATGCCACGGGCCAGCTTGCCGCGCTGATCGATTTTCATCTGCTCACCAAATGGAAAACGGCGGGCGATAGCCTGCTATCGGCGTCGCGCCTTGCCCGCCCCGATGCGCAAAATTTCCTACTGGTCGGCGCGGGCACTGTGGCGCGCAGCATGGTGCAGGCCTATCGCGCCATTTGGCCCAATGCGCGCTTTCGGGTGTGGAGCCGCAACGCCGCCAGCGCAGCATCCTTTGGGGCCGACTTGGGCCTGCCTGTGGCCGATGATCTGGCGCAAGCCGTAGCTTGGGCCG
This sequence comes from Rhodobacter sp., assembly GCA_027482795.1. GTDB lineage: Bacteria > Pseudomonadota > Alphaproteobacteria > Rhodobacterales > Rhodobacteraceae > Cypionkella. The sequence goes on along the minus strand of JAIXVS010000191.1, from coordinate 1,068 downwards.
ATGTCATCTGCACCGCCACCATGGCCACCGCCCCCCTGATCCGCGGCGAATGGCTGCGCGCGGGCCAGCACCTAGACCTGATCGGCGCATATACCCCAAACATGCGCGAGGTTGACGATACCGCCATGCGCCGCGCGCGCCTGTTCGTCGACAGCCGCGCCACCACCATCCACCACATTGGCGAGATGATGGCCCCCATCGCATCAGGCGCGATCACCCAATCCGACATCATCGCCGATTTCTACGACGACCCCGCCCTGTTCACCCGCACCAGCGATGACGAGATTACCATCGCCAAAAACGGCGGAGGTGCGCATTTAGATTTGATCACGGCGATGTATATCCTTCAGGCCGCCAAACCCTAAGCCCGCCGTTCAAACACCCGCAACAACTGGCTGATGCGCGGGGTCGACATCGTGCCATAGCGCGAGCGTGTTTCCAGCACGGGGCGGTTTTTAGACACGCTTGGCTTATCTTCGCGCAGCACAATATATACGCCCGATGCAATGATAATGGCCGTGCCAATTGCGGTGTACAGGTCAATATCTTCGCCAAACAGGAAATGGCCAAAGATAATCGCCCAGATTATTTGGCTATACTGCATCGGGGCCACAATAATCGCAGGCGCGCGGCGATAGGCGGCAATAATCAGCACCCCGCCCAAAAGGCCCAGCGCCGCAATACCCGCCATCATCGCAAAATGCTGCGGCGGCACAGGCACATACACAAAGGGCAGCGCCAGCCCCATTACCACAAAACTGGCCATCATCGGATACAACATCAGCACCACCGCGCGTTCCGCATGGCCCACTTTGCGCACAATCACCGATGTCGCCGCCCCCAGCAGCGCCGCCGCCAGCGCCGCCAAATGCCCCAGCCCCAAATCCGCTTGCCCCGGGCGCAGCACCACCACCACGCCAATCAGCCCCACCACAATGGCCACGCCGCAGCCCTTGAGTTCGAAATCTTGAACGCCGTCAGCGACCTTGGCCTCTGCGCCCCACGCCCATTGGCTCTGGACGAGAGCCTTGTGCATGTGCCGTATCCGTTTCTCCTGCTCCATCATAT
>JAIXVS010000276.1 GCA_027482795.1 Rhodobacter sp. | reverse complement strand
GCGCAAGGCTAAACGCCCCCGCAGTGGACCCATAGCTCAGCTGGATAGAGCATCAGACTACGAATCTGAGGGTCGGGCGTTCGAATCGCTCTGGGTCCGCCATTTTTCATGACATCTGTGAAAGCCAAAAATCGCGCGAAACTGCCGCACATTTGGTTTGCTAAGTGTAATGCCGAACCGCTGTCAAAAGCGCCGTTTTTTGAAACAGATTTCCCAGACCCGCAGGATTATTCCACCAATCCTGATGCAATCAAATTGCCCCATTCGCGCAAAACTCATGGCCGAAAGCATAATTGCTTTAGGTCTGATACCTTCTAGACGTGTTTACAAACACATCTTGCGCAGCAGGCGGCCACGCCGCTGCGCCAATTAGAAGAAGACGCGCCATGACGCAGGACAGCCAATCCGAAGAAAACATCATCTCGGGAACATTCGGCGACGATCTTATCAATGGCACGGACGGTGACGATTTAATCGACGGCTTCAGTGGCAATGACACAGCATATGGCGGGGCTGGCGACGACTGGTTAGTTTTGGGTACCGGCGATGACTTGAATTATGGCGGGGCTGGTAACGATACACTCGACGAGTATCTTTCCGGCAATGATACCGCATATGGCGGTGCTGGCGATGACTACATCAGTTTGGGTCTTGGCAATGATGTGCATTATGGCGGGGCTGGCAACGACAGTCTTTTTGGCGCAGAAGGCTCTGATACGCTGGATGGCGGGGCTGGAAATGATGTCCTCTACGGGTATTCTCCCTACGAAAATGAAATCTACTCTGACGACTTGGATGGCGGCGTTGATGTGGCGTCTTATGCCGCAGCCGACACGGCGGTTTCGGTCGATCTTTCCGTAACAGCCGCGCAAAACACGGGCGGCGGCGGCGTTGACATCTTGTCGGGAATGGAAGGACTGATTGGTTCAGATTATGGCGACAGCCTGATCGGGAGCAGCGAGAACAACCTTATCTACGGTGGCGGCGGCAACGACACGGTGCAGGTTGGTACGGGAAATGACACCGTTTTCGGCGGTTCTGGCACCAATACGCTTAGTTTCGCGGGCTCTGGTGATGTCCGAGTCGACCTCAGCCGAACGACCGCACAAAGTTATGGCTACCATTATGTAGATACTTCATACGGCGGGTACTGGCTGTACGATGATATAACAATCACGAATTTCAACAACGTTATTGGAAATAATGGGCGCGGCACGCTGATCGGAAACAGCGCCGCGAATCTGCTACAGGGCGGGGATAGTAACGATGCACTTTTCGGCGGCGGCGGTGACGACACGCTGGATGCCGGCCTCGGCAGTAACTCGGTGGATGGTGGCGATGGCATCGACACCGTAACGGTTGCGAGTTTAACTTCTGGCGTAACAATTGACCTTGGGCTGCCGCCCGACGAGTATGGGCCCGCAGAACAGACACTCTATTTCAACTCGTATTCGGATTATACGGCCCTATGGATCTCAAGCATTGAGAATATTGTTGGGACTGAATTCGCCGACAATCTGACAGGCATCGCTGGTGGCAGTCAGTTAGAGGGGATGGGCGGCGACGATACCCTGATAGGCAGGGCGGGCAATGACACGCTTTATGGCGGTGCGGGCTCTGATTTCTTATCCTACACTGTGGCCACGACGGGTGTTTCTGTAAGCTTGGCAATTACCACAGCGCAAAACACGGGTGGCGCGGGCACAGATACTGCAACGGGTTTTGAAAACCTGACAGGGTCGGATTATGACGACACTTTGGCGGGCGACGATCTGGCAAACAATATTCTGGGCGGGTCAGGCGACGACATCATTTCGGGCGGCGCAGGCGATGATACGCTTTGGGGCGGGGCGGGCGATGATTTGGTTTATGGCGATTTAAGCAGTGACAATCTGGATGGTGGCAGCGGTGACGATACGCTGAACTTCGCCTCGGCGGATTCGGCGGTATCCATCAACCTGACAGTAACCACAGCCCAAAGCACGGGCGGCGCTGGCACTGACATAGTGATTGGGTTTGAAAACCTGATCGGTTCCGATTTTAACGACAGTTTGGTTGGCGATGGCGAGAATAATCTAATCTTCGGCGGAATTGGCGACAACACGCTGATGGGCGGTGCGGGCAGTGACACGATTTGCGCAAGCCAAGGCAACGACTCGCTTGTCGGCGGCACTGGGACGGACATGCTGGATTACAGCACCGGCACATCGGGTGTTTCGATCAATTTGGCAGTCACAACCGCGCAAGACACGGGCGGCGCGGGTATTGACACCCTGACAGGGTTTGAAAATCTGATAGGGTCGGATTATGACGACGAGTTAATCGGGAACAGCGCCGCAAACCTGATCTATGGCGGCCGTGCAGGCAATGACACTGTTCAAGGCGGTGGTGGAAATGATACGCTATTTGGGGGTTACGGCGTTAGTCTGCTGAGTTTTGAAGATTACGCTAATGCCGTGGTGGTCGATCTGCAAAGGGCTGACGCGCAGACCATTTTTGCAGGCACTACCCTGACGGCCAGCAATTTCATCAATGTTTTGGGATCATCCTTTAACGATGATCTGACGGGGGATACCGAAAATAATCTGATAATGGGCGGGGCGGGCAGTGATTACCTGCGCGGCGGCGATGGTGATGACACGCTGGACGGCGGGTCGGGCAATAACACGATAAACGGCGGTGCAGGTAATGACATCGTTTCTTTTGCAACCTCGGCAACGGGAGTTACGCTGAACCTTGGGCTAACCGTGCAGCAGACCATTGCGCGGCGCACCTACCTGACGATGAGCAATATCGAAACTGTAACGGGGTCTACCTTTGGTGATACAATCACCGCAAATGACGGTGGCAGCCTTGTGTTTGGCAATGCTGGCCATGATGTTTTGCGCGGGTCTTTGGGCGAGGACAGTCTTTACGGCGAGGCTGGCAATGACACCATTACGGGCGGCGACGGGAATGATTATCTAAGTGGAGGGGATGGCCGCGATAGTATTAACGCAGGTAATGGTGACGACAGGGTCGAAGGCGGTGCGGGCAATGACACCCTAAATGGCGGCGGAGATGGCGACTTCGTTTTTGGCGATCTGGGCGATGACCTTTTGTATGGGGCAGAAGGCAACGACACGTTGATGGGCTGGTTTGGCAATGACACCCTCTATGGCGGCATCGGTGATGACTCTATTAACGCTAACCGCGCGGGTGCAAAAACCCTTTACGGCGGCGAAGGCAACGACACGTTCAACGCCTATGATTCGGGCGGCGCGTCTATATACGGCGACGACGGCGATGATCTTTTGGGCGGCAGTATCTGCACCGATTTGATCTATGGCGGCAATGATGATGATACGATTTTTGCCTGTCAGGGCGATGACACTGTTTATGGCGGTGCGGGCAATGACGAGATCAATGGCGGCAACGATGGGAACAAGGCGCTGTATGGCGGCGACGGCGACGACACCGTCAGTCTGGAGAGCTATGAAAGTGCCTTGATATTCGGTGGCAGCGGAAACGATGTGCTGACGGGCACCAACGATGACGACACAATCGACGGCGGTGCTGGCAATGACAGCCTGACAGGCGGCGATGCCATCGACAGCCTGTCTTATGCCAGTGCAACAGCGGCTGTGAACGTCAGCTTGGCCTTGGTTCCTGCGCAAAACACAGGCGGCGCGGGCGTGGACACTATTGCCGAATTTGAAAACCTGATCGGCTCGGCCTTTCATGACACGCTTGCGGGCGACGATCTGGCAAACGTGATAGAAGGCGGGGCAGGCAATGACCGTTTGAACGGCCGTGGCGGCAGCGATGTGCTGATTGGCGGGCTGGGTAACGACACCCTGTCTGGCGGCAATGGCACAGACACCGCATCCTATGACAGTGCTGCGGCGGCCGTGGTGTTGAACCTTGGCCTAACCACCGCGCAAACCACGGGCGGGGCGGGCACTGACACGCTGACCGAGATTGAAAACCTGATTGGATCGGCGTTTGCGGATACGCTTGCGGGCAGTTCGGGCGCAAACCGCATCGACGGCGGCGCAGGCGCAGATGTTATCACTGGCGCGGGCGGCAATGACGAATTGGACGGCGGCGAAGGCGCGGACATTTACATTATCGCCGCAGCAGCTGACCGCGCCACGGGCGAGATTGATGACACGGGCACCAGCGGCGTGGACGAATTGCGCTTTGCCGCCACCTTGGCAGGAACACTTGTTGTTTATGAAGATGACGCCGGGCTGGAACGCATCGTCATCGGTACAGGAACGGCAACTGCGGCGGTGATGACAGGCACAACCGCGCTGACCATTGACGCAAGCCGCGCGGCCAATGGTCTGACCATGATCGGCAATGCTGGCATAAATTCCATCATCGGATCAGCCTATGCAGACAAGTTCGATGGTGGCGCAGGCGATGATACCTTAACAGGTGGGGGCGGCGACGATACGCTAACAGGGGGCGCGGGCAACGACAGCTTTCTGATCGACAGCGGCAATGACACGATCACCGATTTTGGTGGGGCCGACATTCTGGTGGTCAGTGCACTTGCCACCGCCACTGTCACGCTTCGGGGCGCATGGACCGCAAGCTTGGCGAGCGCAAACGCAGGTACCGCCCTGCTTAACACCGCAGGAAATGCAGTGCATCTTGGCGCGGCAACTGGCACGGCAGGCTTTTGGGTGACCAATACAGGTGCGGCAACAACAATTACGGGCTCGGCCCAAGCAGATACGCTTGTGGGTGGGACTGGCGCAGACAAATTGGTGGGCGGCGCGGGTAATGACAGCCTGTCTGGCGGCGCAGGAAACGATACGCTGGTTGGCGATCTGGGCGATGACAGCTTTGTCATTGACGGCGGCGATACGATTATCGAGGCGGCGAATGGCGGGCTGGACACGGTTTTCACCCTTGGGCAACACACCTTGGCGGCCAATATTGAAAACTTGGTTCTGACGGGCACGGCGGCGATCAGCGGCACGGGAAACGGTTTGAACAATCGGCTGACGGGCAACGCTGCCGCGAACATCTTGGACGGCGGCAGCGGCAATGACACCCTGATCGGGGGCGATGGCGCAGACCGGCTGTCTGGGGCTGCGGGCATAGATCAAATGTGGGGCGGCAGCGGCGCGGATAATTTTGTGTTCAAGGCCGAAAATGACAGCGGCACTGAACTGGCGTTGGCCGATAGCATTGCAGATTTCGTTCAGGGGCAGGACAAGATTGATCTGGCCACGATAGATGCCAGCGCGCTGATCAAGGGCAACGGCGCCTTTGTCTGGCTGGGAACAGACGCAATAACCACCAGCACCGCAGGCGAAGTGCGGTATCAAAAGTATGATAATGATGGCACAGGCGATGATTACACGCTTGTTTTTGCAGATACTGATGCCGACACAACGTGCGAGTTCGTCATCAAATTGGTTGGTCTGTTCGATCTGACGGCGAGTGATTTTATCCTGTAATGAAACCCGCCACAAAATAGGTCAGGCCACGCGCCAAGGCGGGCGCGGCCTGTGCCACGCCCGCCTTGGCATTGTGCGGTAAATCACAGGCTTAGCGCCACAATCGCCACGTTCATCACCACATAGCCGATGCCAATCACGGCCATCGCGCGCGTGTCGAGGTGTTCTGATTGATCGTCGCGGCCCAGATAACACAGGCGCAGCGAAAAAATGCTCATCGCGACGCACAGGAATATTGTGCCAATCGCCAAAAAGTTAATCTGCTCGGCCATTGTGATCACAGTACTTTGCGGCAGGCTGTCAGAAATGACAAAGGCATTGGCGCTGGCCGCAAAAATCGAACCCACACCCAAGCCAAAGCGCGCGTCCAAATCGGTTGCCTTCACCTTAAACGCCAAAAGGCCCAGCAGCACCGACAGGCCCGCAATCCAGAACTGTTTGAACAGGGGGCCAAACCCCTCGCGGTGCAGTTCCACATTGAAATTCAGTTGCGAATAGGTCGACGCGGCGGCGCTGCTCAGCAGGCCATAATTGGTTGGATACACATGATCTGACACCGATGGCGCTGCCAGCTTCACCGCCCAACCTGGTACATTCACGCCAGGGTCCATCGCCGCATTCTCATCGGTCGCATAAACGATCTGGTCGATAGCGGCAGCTTCGTCTTCGATGCTGATCGTCAGGAAATGATCGTCCATCGGATAGTTCTTAACGTCATAATCATGAAACACGGTGGCCTCGATGCGGACACTGGCATAGTTCATATCGCCATCGCGCTGCACGGAAACGTCTGACCTATTCTCGATCCGCCCGTTCGAGATTTCGAACGTTTCATAGGGCTTCACATTCCCGTCTTTCCAGCGAAACCATGTCCACATATCAACAGTAAAGGTGCCGTCCTTTTGCACCACATCGTTGATGCGCAAGATATAGGCACCCACTTGCACAGTGACGGGGCCAGCGGGGGCGGGCGCTGCGGCCTGAACAGCTGCGTCTTGGGCCAGCGCATTCGGGGCCAGCGCGATTTGGGTTGGCAACAGGCTGGCAAGCACAATCAAAGCATGGCGAAGAAAACGCATGTGAAGTCCTATATTTTATATTTAAAATCAGATATTTAAATTAAGGTTTGGGTAAGGATGCCACGGGCGAAGCTATCGGCCTTGAAGGTTTGTGTAAATCTATTCATTAGGCGGTTTGCGGGTTAATTCGGACGGCTTTTGCGGCTCTACTCGTCCTTCAGCAGCAGCGCCAATGCCAGCGCGGTCAGCGCCACGCCGCCCAGT
>JAIXVS010000124.1 GCA_027482795.1 Rhodobacter sp. | reverse complement strand
TGTTTTTGCGCCCCATCATCGCGGTTATCGAAGTGGTGTCCTATTTCGTGCGCCCTGTTAGCCATTCGATCCGTTTGGCGGGGAACGTTATGGCGGGCCACGCCGTTCTAAAGGTGTTCGCCGCCTTTGCCCCGCTGGTTTTGATTTCGGGATTTGGCATTATCGTCACGCCCCTGTCGATCTTGGCGATCACGGCCATCTACGCCCTAGAGGTGTTGGTTGCGGTCATCCAAGCCTATGTTTTCACCATTCTGACCTGTGTTTACCTGAAGGATGCGCTGCATCCTGGTGGCCACTAAGTCGGCGCAACCCACGTTTATAACCGTTAAGGAGACTATCATGGAACTAGAAGCAGCAGCAGCACTTGGCAAATTCTTCGGCGCTGGTTTGGCCGCCATTGGTTCGGGCATTGCCGCAGTTGGCGTTGGTAACATCGCGGCTAACTTCTTGGCTGGCGCCCTGCGCAACCCATCGGCAGCAGGTTCGCAAACCGCAACGCTGTTCATCGGTTTGGCATTTGCCGAAGCACTGGGGATCTTCGCGTTCCTCGTCGCTTTGCTGTTGATGTTCGCAGCTTAACTTCAGCCATCTTTCGGAAATGTGGGGAAGGCGCTGCGCGCCCCCCCGCATGACGTAGGAATCTGGCGGGGGACGCAATGAGCACCACAACAACCGAAGTCGCAGGCGCGGCGCACGACGCAGCCAAGGCAGGAATGCCGCAGCTGGATATAACCACGTTTCCCAACCAGATTTTCTGGCTGCTGGTCACGTTGGTCACGATTTACCTGATTTTGTCGCGCGTGGCCCTGCCGCGCATTGGCGGCACGCTGGCCAATCGTAAAGGCACGATCACGGCGGATTTGGCAGCGGCGGAAGAGCTAAAGCAAAAGGCCGTGGCGGCAGAGGCTGCCTACAACGAAGCTTTGGCAAATGCCCGCAGTGAAGCGGCCAAGATTATCGCGGCAGCCAAGGCGGACATTCAGGCAGATCTGAACAAAGCCATCGCAAAGGCTGATGCCGAGATTGCGGCGAAAACCGCTGAATCGGCGGCGCGCATTGACGAGATCAGGGCAGGGGCTATGGCCGCTGTGGAAACCGTGGCCAAAGATACTGCCGCCGAATTGGTGGGCGCTTTGGGCGGCACAGCTAACTCCGCGGCAATTTCGGCTGCTGTTGCCGCGCGTTTGAAAGGGTAATGCTATGAAACTGAAACTTGCCCTTGCGATGACCTTGGTGGCCAGCCCTGCGCTGGCGGCATCTGGGCCGTTCTTCTCGCTGTACAACACCAACTTTGTTGTGCTGCTGGGGTTCTTGGTATTTGTCGGCATTTTGGTTTGGAAAAAGGTTCCGTCCCTTCTTGGCGGGCTTTTGGACAAACGCGCCGAGCAGATCAAATCTGATCTGGACGAGGCGCGCGCCCTGCGGGACGAGGCCAAGGCGCTGCTGGCCAGCTATGAGCAAAAGCAAAAAGACGTGACCGAGCAGTCGGCGCGCATCGTTGCCAATGCCAAGGACGAGGCGAATGCCGCCGCTGCAACCGCCAAGGACGATTTGGCCCAATCGATTGCGCGCCGTATGGCGGCAGCGGGCGATCAAATTGCATCGGCCGAGGCGGCAGCGATTTCGGCAGTGCGCAACCAAGCGATCACCGTGGCCGTTGCCGCAGCGGGTGAAGTGCTGGCCAAGCAATCGAACGCCAGCAGCGCCAGCGCATCGATTGATGCCGCGATTGCTGTGGTGGATTCCAAGTTTCACTAAGCGCGAGTGGTAGAAATACAAAAGGCCCAAGGGAAACCTTGGGCCTTTTGCAATGGCCTAAGCGATTATTCGGTTGGGCGGATGATGATTTCCACGCGGCGGTTTTGCGCGCGCCCCGCATCCGACAGGTTCGAGGCAATGGGCGCATCTTCGCCCCGCCCCATAGTGGCCACGCGCCCTGCTGGCACGCCGTTATTGACCAGAACGTTAGCCACCGATGCCGCACGGCGCTGCGACAGGTCTTGGTTCAGCGCGGCGCTGCCAACATTGTCGGTATGGCCAATCACTTCGATACGGCTGGCGGGATAGTCGATAAGGTTGGCGGCCACAGCGCGCAGATCGGCTGTAAGATCGGGGCGCAGATCGGCGCTGCCCGTGGCGAACAGCACGTCTTGCGGCATGTTCACAATCAAACGGTCGCCCGCATTGGTGACTGAAATGTTAGAATTGCCGATAGATTGGCGCAGATCGGCGGCCTGTTTATCCAGTGTCGCGCCAATGGCTGCGCCCACGGCACTGCCAAATGCGCCTGCAATGACGGTGTTCTTCAGGCGGTCTTCTTTGCTGGTGGCGCCAAGGAATGCGCCGATCATACCGCCCATGACCGCGCCATTTGCCATGCGGGTTTGCCCGTTGCTGGGTGCGGGGCCGGGGGTGCAAGCGCTTAGCCCAACGGCGGATGCCAAGGTAAGTGCAACTATGGAACGTGTCTGCATGTTCTGCCTCTGATTGTATCGGGCTTTTTGCCCTGCGGGCAGAATACACCTGTAAGCTGCCTTGGGGCCAGTGTTTTAGCGCGGCGCGGCGAATTCTTGCGCATCTGCGATGACAGATTCGCGGGCCAGCATCGCCCGTTTCAGGGGTAGGCCCCAGTGATAGCCGCCCAGATCGCCAGTGGCGCGCAAGACGCGGTGGCAGGGGATCAGCAGGGAAATCGGGTTGCGCCCCACGGCGCTGGCGGCTGCCCGCACCGCGCGGGGCGCGCCTGCCGCAGTTGCGATTTGGGTATAGCTGGTGACATGGGCGGGCGGGATGCGCAGCAGCGCCTCCCATACCTTTATGTTCAGGGGGCTGCCCATCAGATGCAGCGCGCCGCCGCGCCCTGCCAGCGCCGCGCGCCCTAATTCGCCTGCGCGCGGGTCTGGCGCATAGTTGGCCTTTGGCCAGCGGGCCTGCATATCGGCCATGGCCCACCCCTCACCCTTTTCCGCAGCAAAGCCCAGCCCGCAAATGCCGCGATCTGTTGCCATCACCAAGGCGGGGCCAAAGGCGGTGCCCACCCAATCCCAGCCAATGTGCAGGCCTGCGCCTGCGCGGGCATAGTCGCCAGGGGTCATCGCCTCACACGTAAGGAACATATCATGCAGGCGGGATGGGCCAGAAAGACCCGTTTCGGTTGCAGTGGCAAGGGTGGTAAAGCGCTGCGCCAGCAGGGTGCGGGCATGGCCAAGGGCAAGGTACTGCTGATAGCGCTGGGGCGACACGCCGACCCATGCGGAAAACACCCGTTGAAAATGCGCCTCGGATAGGCCCATTTGCGCGGCGAGTTCGGCCAGCGTCAGGGCGCGGGGGGATGCATCGATCACCGCAAGTGCGCGGGCGATGACGGCATAGTGATAGGGGGTGTCTGGCTGTGTCATGGGGCAAAACTAACCCCACGCGGGGCGAAAAGCGACCCGAATGTTGCGCAAAATGCTTGCGCGGGCGGGCAGGGCGGGGCAAAAGATGGCATGGTCAAACAGCTTGATTATGCGGCGCTGACGCGCATTTTTGAAACCTTTGCGGCGGGCGAGCCTGAACCGAAGGGCGAATTGCACCATACCAACGCCTATACGCTGCTGGTGGCGGTGGCGCTTTCGGCGCAGTCGACCGATGTGGGCGTGAACAAGGCAACCCGCGCGCTGTTCGAGGTGGTTGATACCCCGCAAAAGATGCTGGATTTGGGCGAGGATGCTTTGATTCAGCATATCAAAACCATCGGCCTGTTCCGATCTAAGGCGCGCAACGTGATGAAAATGGCGCGGGTTTTGGTGGAGGTTTATGGCGGGCAGGTGCCCTCATCCCGCGCGGCGCTGCAAAGCCTTGCTGGTGTGGGGCGCAAAACGGCGAATGTGGTTTTGAACATGTGGTTCCATTTGCCCGCCCAAGCCGTGGATACGCATATTCTGCGCGTGGGCAACCGTACGGGCATTGCGGTGGGACGTGATGAGGCGGCCATTGAACGCGCAATCGAGGATCATATCCCCGCCCGTTTTCAACAGCACGCGCACCACTGGCTAATTCTGCACGGGCGGTATATCTGCACCGCA
>JAIXVS010000108.1 GCA_027482795.1 Rhodobacter sp. | reverse complement strand
GGCAGCCTTTTGACGTTTCCGGGCCCTGTGGAACGGGTGCAGGGCGCGGCTTTTGTCAATGTGTTTGACCAAGACATTGCAGCAGATCGGTTGGGCTGGGTGCAGGGCCAAGCCGAGCCCGAGGCGCTGCTGGCGATGGCGCAGCGCATCATTGGCGAGGACGGCGCAATTTCCTTGTTTGAAGAGGCTGCGCGCGCCCAAGGCAAGGGCGGCTTTCTGCCCGATCTGACCCCCGATTTTCTGTCTATGCTGGAACGGCGGATGGCTGGCAGCGTGGGGGCTGCCACGGCCCATGCGATGATTTCACAGCTTTTTGGCCGCGCGATGGTCACCGTCGAAGATTTGATGGCCGTGGCAAATGAAACTGTGCAGATTTTGGAATATTCCACGCGGTTGGAAACCCAGCAGGCCGAGGTAAGCCGTACCGCGCGCGCGCTGCGCGAAGCCAATGAAAAGCTTACTGCGATTTCGGTGCAGAAGGATGCGTTTCTTGGCCAGATCAGCCACGAATTGCGCACGCCGATGACATCGATCCGCGCCTTTTCGGAAATATTGACCGAAGGCGATTTGCCGCCCGAAAAGGTGGCCGAATTTGGCGCGGTGATCCATGCCGAAGCGCTGCGCCTGACGCGACTTTTGGATGATTTGCTGGATTTATCGGTGCTGGAAAACGGATCGGTGCAGCTGAATATCGCCACCGCCAATTTGGGCGCGCTGATTGACCGCGCGCTGGCCGCCGCCAGCCAAACAAGGCCTGAGCGCAGCTTTGATATTCAGCGCGCGCCTTCGCAAGAGGAAATTTTCCTGCGCACGGATGAGGGGCGCTTGGTGCAGGTGTTCATCAACCTGATTTCCAATGCGCGCAAATATTGCGATGCCGCCAGCCCCACGCTGCGCATTGCGGTGCGGCAAAAGGGGGCCAAGGTGTTGGTGGATTTCATCGACAATGGCGCGGGCATTCCCAAAGATCAGCAGGGCATTATCTTTGAAAAATTCGCACGTCTGTCCGATACGGCGGCAGTCGGCGGCGCGGGGCTGGGCCTTGCCATTTGCCGCGAGGTGATGGCCAGTTTGGGCGGCACCATTTCCTATCTTCCGGGTCAAAGGGGGGCGGCGTTTCGCGTGTCGATCCCGCTGCGCATTGGGCGGGCGGTTTAGCGCGCCATTTTGGCCCATCTTCACCAATTGGTAAGCAGTCTGCCCGATACTGGCTAAAGGGTAGTGTAACAATTGGGTATAGTCGTGGCCGATGGGCAAACGATAGGCGGGCAGACGGGCGTTTTGGCGCGCAAATTGGCGCGCGCGCGCGGCGGGCTTGCAGATTTTGGAATGGGTGGTTTGGGGGCCGGGCTGGATGGCGCGGCAGCTGGCCTTGATGCACCCGATCTTGGCGCGGGCGAAGGGATATCCGCAGGTGCCGCTGTTGATCCGCATATCCGCGCGTGGCGGCTCGCATTGGCGCGGGCGGCGCGCGATCAGTTGAAAATGACGGTTGGATTTTCGGATGTGTCTTGCGCGCAGGCCAGCCTGACCGAGGTGTTGGAAAGCCCAATGCAGCGCGCCCTGATCTTGATGCTGCAAGGGCGGGGCGAGGGGATGGGGCTGATGATCCTATCAGGCCAAATGCTGGCGGCGCTTGTGGAAATGTTGACCCTTACCCACTTGTCAGCAAATGCCCCCGATGAGGCAGATTTGCGCAAGCCCACCCGCACCGATGCCGCGATGGCGGTTGAATTTATCGATGCCGCCTTGGCAGGGTTCGAGCAGATTGTGGCCGAAGGCGCAGGCGGGGCAGCTGGTAATGGGGCAGGGGGCGATTGGGCCGCAGGCTATCGCTATGCCGCCTTTATCGATGATCCGCGCCCACTGCATCTGATGCTGGAAGATGGCGATTATCATCTATTGTCCGCCGATTTGGTTCTGGAAGACGGATCGCGCAGCGGTAAGATTTATCTGGCCTTGCCTATGCTGCCAGCGGCCTTTGATCTGCCCGATTTTGCGCCCCTTGATGTTGCTGCCGACCCCGCCCCCATGATCGAGGCACAGGAAGATACATTTCAGCATGATCTGGCCGCGCAAGTGCAAGATTTGGGCGTGCAAATTGATGCGACCATTGCGCAGATTTCCTTGCCCATCGAACGGATCATGCGCCTTGCCGTGGGCGAGGTTTTGGCCCTGCCGCTGGCCAATCTTGACCAGATCAGCCTGCGGGGCATGGACGGGTTCCGCGTGGCAGGCGCGCGGCTGGGGCAAAATCGCGGGATGCGCGCCCTGCGCCTGACCGATGTTGCCAGCGCGCGCGCAACCGACCCTGCGCAGATGCAGGCTGCTGGCGCGAACGCAGGGCATATGTCTGCGCAGGCACATGGTGGGGCCAGCCAATTGGGCGATATACAAAGTTATGACGCACTTGCTGCGGGCGATTTGCCCTTGGTTCAATCGGCCTGAGGTTCGCCGCGCTGGCGTCAGCCGTCCAATGCGGGGCGCAAATGTTCCAGATTATAACCAAACTTTGCCGCCGTGCCGATCAGATCATCGGCAGATTTGGTGCCCGCATGGGCCAGCGCCCAGACAATTGACGACCGGTTCCCCGATGCGCAATAGGCCAAAACTGGCCCCGTTGCCCCCGCCATTGCGGCGGCCTGTAGGCGCACATTCTCCTCGGTCAGCGCACCGCCGATCACGGGGTTGATATGAAACTTCAGCCCCAGCGCCGTGGCTGCCGCCTGCATGGCTGCGGTTTGCACATCGGGGGTGATTTCCCCATCGGGGCGGTTGTTGATTACATCGGTAAAGCCCAAAGCCTTGATCTGCGCCAAATCTTCAAGGCCGATCATCGGCGAGACGGCATAAGTTTCGGTCAGCCTGCGAATGTCCATCATATCCATATCTCCCTTAATCAGCGGCCAAAGTTATCGGCGCAGCGGCGCGGCCAATAGGGCCCCGCCCGCCATAGCCGCTATAAAAACCAAACCCTGCCAGCCGCCAAAGCTGAGCGAGGCCAGCGCAGGGCCAGGGCAAAACCCCGTCAGCGCCCAGCCCGCGCCAAAGGCCGCAGACCCGCCGATGAGGTTTATATCAAAACGCGGCGGCGGCATGGCGGGAAAACTGCCGCCCAATGCAGCGGTTTTGCGCCGCGCGGCCACGCGCCACGCAATCGCCATAGGAATCATCGCTCCGCCCATCACAAAGGCCAGCGTGGGGTTCCACGCGCCAAAAATATCCAAAAACCCTTGTACTGACCGCGTATCGGTCATGCCTGACAGCATCAGGCCCAGCCCAAAAATCGCCCCCGCAAGGGCCGCAAACAGCGTGCGCGCCATTACATCACCCCCCAGACATGGCGCAGCACGGTCATCACAACCATGCCCGCCCCCACATAGCTGGCCGAGGCGACAATGCCGCGCGGCGACAGGCGCGAGATGCCGCATACCCCATGCCCAGATGTGCAGCCATTGGCAAGCCGCGTTCCAAAACCCACCAGCAGCCCTCCGATAACCAGCACCGCCCAGTTGCTGGTCGCATAGGTTTGCATCGGGATGATCAGCGCCGCCACGGCAGGCACGGCGATCAGCCCCGCAACAAAGCCCCACTGCTCGCCCGAACGATCTGACCCATCCATCAGCCCGCCAAGGCTGCCCGACGGGCCCATAATGCGCCCGTTGACCAACAGGTAAATCGCCCCTGCCGTGCCAATCACCAGCCCGCCCAGCAGCCCATATAGCCAGTTGATATCCATCGCGCTCTCCACATTTAGGGCAAGCCTAGCCAAACCCTGCGCGGGTGCAAGTGCCATGTTTGGGCCAAGCACGGCGGCAGGCCGTACTTGCAGCACATGCCCGCTTCGCGCTAGGGTAGAAAAAATGCAGGAGGGGTGATGGCGCAGCGGCACGTGGCGGTGATGGAACAGGTGGGCGATGTGGCGGTGGTACGCCTGTCGCGCCCGCCCAGCAATGCGCTATCAAGCGAGATGTGCACCGAGGTTTCGGCCCTGCTTTTGGGCGTGATGCAAGACGCATCGCTGATAGGCGCTGTTATCGCGTCGGATTTATCGGTGTTTTCCGCAGGATCGGACGTGGGCGATTTGGTCGACCCGCCGCAGGGGCACCGCGATGGCTTGCGCGCGCTGTGCGCGCAGGTGGCAAGCGCGCCCAAACCCATTGTGGCTGCCATTTCAGGGGCCTGCCTGTCGACGGGGCTGGATTTGGCGCTGGCCGCCAAGGGCCGCGTGGCGGGGCCGCAGGCCAGCTTTGGCTATCCTGACATTCGCCTTGGCCTGCTTCCCGCTGCCGGCGGCGCGGTGCGTTTGGCGCAAATAGTGGGTGCGCAAATGTCGCTGGATATGCTGATCGGGGGCGGGGCCGTGGCCAGCGAGGCGGCGCTTGAAATTGGTCTGATTGATCAGCTGTGCGCAGCAGGGGCCGAACTTGCGCAAGCGATTGATATGGTGCGCGATTTTGTCGATACCCCGCCGCAGCCGCAGGCGCAAGATTTGGGCGCAGACCTTGGCGCCATTGCAAAGGCGCGGGCCAATCTTGCGTCCACCGATGGCCCATGGATTGCCCAAGCCCGTATGCTGGAAGTCGTTGAAGCAGCGCTGTTGCTGCCGACAGACACGGCCATGACATCCGCTTATGCCGCCCATGACGAGGTGCAACGCGGCGAAATTTGCCGCGCGCTAACCTATGCCTTTGTCGCCCGTCAGCGCGGCAAATCCGATGACGCGGCCCGCCCGCAGATCGAGGCGGACCTGCGCCGCACCATGGCGCAGGTCGTGGCCCATTTTGAAAGCCTGTCCATGCCGCGTGCCGATATTCTGGGGGCATTGGCAGCCTTTGGCATTGGTTTGTCGCAGGGCGCGGCGATTCCGAATTGTCCCAAAGGGGCCGAAGATGTGATGCCTGCGCTGCTGGATGCTTGGGCCAATTTGGGGGCAAGGTTGCTGCGCACAGGCGCGGCCCCGCGCAGCGATTCCATTGATATGGCGGCGCTTAGCGCGGGGATGTGCCCCAATTGGCGCGGCGGGCCGATGTTTGCCGCAGATGCGCGCGGCCCGCTGATTATGCGCGCGCAGTTGCGGCGCAGGGCGGCAGATATGGGCGGGGCCGATTTGTTCAGCCCCGACCCCGCTTGGGATCACATCATCGCCCAAGGCTTGCGGCTGGGCACCTATTCAGGGCCGCCAAATCGGGTTTGACCACGCGCGTTTGCCGCCCGCATCCACCACCACAGCCCGCACCCAAGGCGATTCATTCAGCCGCGTCAGGGGCACTGAGGCGTAGGTCATCGAATGGCCATGCACCGACTTGGCCCCCGTGCCCTTGCCCAGCGCCATCACCGATACGGCGGCGCTGCATTCCACCACCAAATGATCGCCCTCGATGCGCACATCGCGCAGCTCTGGCCCTTGGCTGGAATAGAAATGCCCCGCTTTCAGCGCGCCCAGCAAGGCATCTGGCGTGTTTTCGGGCGATTTGACCATGACCCAGCCGCCGAAATGGTCAGGCTCGTAGAAATGGGCGTCATCGGTGGCAATCATCGTCAGGCGGCGGCCTTCGGTCAGCAAAAGATCGGCAATCGCCGTGCCATCGGGGCGATCGCAGCCCGCATAGCAGCCGTGGTTGTAAATCTCGACAGCGTGGGCGGCGGTGATGCTGCGGGCATCTGCCAGCGTCAGGCCCGACCATTGCGGATGGGCAATGGCCACAAACGCGCCTGCCGCCACGGCGCGCGCAGCAAGTTCTGGCCCCGTTTCTTGGCCCATAACGGGCAGAAAGCTGGGGCTGTTGGAGGGTGCGAAATCTGCGGGCAGGCCCACGGCCAGAATATGCCAGAGTTCGCCATTTTCCATCGCGCCTGAATGCAGTTCGGCCCCCAAGATCGTGGTGAAGCCATCTGCGCGCATCGGCACAGTATCGACAATGGGATAGCCATAATCGCCGATGAAATGGTCAGTTAGGGCAAGAAAATCATAGCCTTCGGCGCGGTAGCGGCGGCAGACCTCTTCTGGGGAAAGCACCCCATCTGAACGGGTGGAATGGGTGTGCAAATTGCCGCGCCAAAAGCGGCCAGTGGCGGTGAAAGCAGGGTCGCGCAATGTCATGTCAGGCTCCTTTTTGGGGGCACGATAGCGGATATTTGTAACAACTCAACGCTTGCCGTAGGGGAGGCAAAACATATATAGTATAGTGAATGTATGAATGCAGGAGCGCGCAATATGCCCCCCCAAACCCAAATCCTTGCGCCCAGCAGCGATGATCCCATTGATCTGATGGCCGCGCGGGCGGGCGAGGCGGCTGCGTTTCTAAAGGCGCTGTCGCACGAAGGGCGGCTGATGATTTTGTGCCATATTCTAGAGGGCGAAAAATCGGTCACTGAATTGGAAGAGTTGATCGGCGCGCGTCAATCAGCTGTCAGCCAGCAGTTGTCGCGGTTGCGGCTGGAAGGGCTGGTTGTCACGCGGCGCGATGGCAAGGCGATTTATTACAGCATTGCCGATGCGCGGGTGAAATCGCTTGTCGGCCTGATGTATCAGATGTTTTGCAAGCCCGATGCCGTGCAGGCCGCCTAGCCGCGCCCGATATAGGGCATATCGCGCGCCATGATGGTTTGAAACGGGATGTTCACATCCAAAGGCAGGGCTGCCATCTGCGCCACGGCGCGGGCAACGTGCGCGACATCCATCACGGGTTCCACGGCTATTTGGCCATTGGCCTGCGCGGTGCCTTTGGGAAAGGCCGCTGCCATTTCGGTGGCCGCATTGCCAATATCAATCTGCCCGCAGGCAATGTTAAATGCCCGCCCATCCAGCCCCAGCGTGCGCGTCAGCCCCGTGACGGCATGTTTTGACATGGTATAGGGCGCAGAGCCAGGCCTTGGAACATGGGCGGAAATAGAACCGTTGTTGATAATCCGCCCGCCTTGGGGGGATTGGCTGCGCATCAGGCCAAAGGCGGCGCGCGCGACATAGAACATGCCGATGATATTGGTCTGCACCACGGCCAAAAATTGGGCGGGTTCTATTTCGTCAATGGGCGCTTGGGGGGCGGAAATGCCTGCATTGTTGAAAAGAACGTCCAAGCGGTCCCACTGGGTTTTGATGGTGTCAAATGCGGCGGTGACATCGCCAAGATTGCCAACATCGCCCGCCAGAAAAAGGGCAGGCGCATCGCCTGCCGTTTCCCGCAAGGCCGCTTCACGCCGCCCCATCAGGGCCACATCCCAGCCTTGCGATAGAAACAGTTGGGCGGTGGCGCGGCCAATGCCCGCCCCCGCCCCCGTGATTAAGATACGCTGCGGCGCGCTCAAATCGCGCTCAAATCTCGGACATCAGTTGCGCTTTAGCCTCGCCCATCAGGGCGGTTAGCTTGGCGCGAATTTCATCCTCGCTTGCTTTGCTGCCCAAATCGGCGGCCACTTTGCGCACCACGTCATCGCTGCCCGCTTCTTCAAAATCGGCAGCAACCACGCTGGCCGCATATTCGGCGGCATCATCGCCCGATTTGCCCAGCAGTTCGGCTGCCCACAGGCCCAGAAGCTTGTTACGGCGCGCCTCGGCGCGGAACTGCATATCGGCATCATGGGCGAATTTGGATTCGAAGGCGTTTTCGCGGTCGTCAAAGCTTGGCATGTCGTTCCCTTTGGCTTCGGTTGCGTTCGTGCAGATATGGCGTGGCGGGGCGCGCGCTGCAAGGGGGATGCCGCGCCCTTTGTGCGCCTGCTTGCCCAAATGCGCCCCGTGCCCTATAGGCAGGGAAGTGTATCCATCGGGGGCCTTATGGCGCGGCGCAAGAAAATCTACGAAGGCGGGGCCAAGATTTTGTACGAGGGGCCCGAACCCGGCACCCTGATCGCCTATTTCAAAGACGACAGCGCCCCCACGCCAGAGCAGGCAAACCCTGCTGCCGTGGATGGTAAGGGCGTGTTGAACAACCGCTTGTCAGAATTTTTTATGTCGGGCCTGCACGGCATTGGCATGGGCACCCACTTCATTCGCCGCGTCAATATGCGCGAGCAGTTGGTGCAAATGGCCGAGATGATTCCCCTAGAAATTGTCGTGCGCAATTATGCAGCAGGCGAGATGAGCACGAATCTAGGGATTCCCGAAGGCACCCCGCTGCCTGGGCCGATTGTGGAATATTACCTGAAAAACCCCGCCATTCCGCACAAACCGATGGTATCCGAAGAGCACATCATGGCGTTCAATTGGGCCAGCCAGCAGGATATTGATGATATCATCCGCATCGCGCTGCGGGTGAATGACTTTCTGTCAGGCCTGATGCTGGCCGTGGGCGTGCGGCTGGCCGATTTTCGCATTGAAATTGGCCGTGTGTGGGAGGGCGATTTTATGCGCCTGATTTTGGCAGATGAGATCAGCCCCGATACGTGCCGTCTGTGGGATTTGCGCATTCCAGGCGAGCGCGGCCCCGAACTGAGGTCGGTGCAAATGGGTGAAATGCCGCCCCCCGTTGATACCACCCCCGTGGCCGATGTTTACACCGAACTGGCCCGCCGCCTTGGCGTTTTGCCCAGCAATGTGACCCATCAGATCAAGCCAAGTTTGATCAATTAGGCCATTGCCACTTGCCGTGCGCGCCGCCTTTGGCTAAGGCGAGTGCAAACCAAAACAGGAGAGTGCCGATGAAAGCGCGCGTCACAGTCATGCTGAAAGCTGGCGTTTTGGATGTGCAGGGCGAGGCGGTGCGCCACGCGCTGGGCAGCCTTGGCTTTGCGGGAGTGAACGGCGTGCGTCAAGGCAAAGTGATCGAGCTGGATTTGACCGAAACCGATGCGGCCCGCGCCCGCGCGGATGTGACCGCGATGTGCGATAAGCTGTTGGCAAATGTCGTGATCGAAAGCTATCAGATCGAAATTCTTTAACACGCGGGGGCGGGCATGAAAGCTGCTGTCATCACCTTTCCGGGTTCAAACTGCGACCGCGATTTGGCTGTGGCCTTTGAACATGCGGGCTTTGATGTGGCGCGTGTTTGGCACAAGGACACGGATCTGCCTGCGGGGGTCGATGTTGTGGGGGTGCCGGGTGGGTTTTCCTTTGGCGATTATCTGCGATGCGGCGCGATTGCCGCGCAAAGCCCAATTGCAGGGGCCGTGCGCGCGCACGCGGCTAAGGGCGGCTATGTTTTGGGCATTTGCAACGGCTTTCAGGTGATCACCGAAATGGGCCTGCTACCCGGTGCGCTGATGCGCAATGCGGGGCTGAAATTTATTTGCAAATCGGTGGATTTGGTTGTGGCCAGCGCGGCAAGTCCGTTTACCAGTGCCTACGCGGCGGGCCAAACCATTTCCCTGCCCATTGCGCACCATGACGGCAATTATACGATTGATGCCGATGGTTTGGCCCGCCTGCACGGCGAAGACCGCATTGCCCTGCGCTATCGCAGCAACCCAAACGGATCGATGGGCGATATCGCGGGGGTACTATCGGAAAACCGCCGCGTTTTGGGCATGATGCCGCATCCCGAACGCGCAGTTGATGCGCGGGTGGGCGGAACTGATGGGGCAGGCGTGTTCGCCAGCATCTTAGGCGAAATGGCGCTTGTCTGATCACGCAGGCTTGAGACGGCGCATCCGCGCGCCTAATCTGGGGCTATGAGAATACCTACGCAGCGGCAGGTTGTTTTGCCCCAAACCGAAGAGGATGACGAGGCGCAGGGCCAAGCCGCCCCCGTGTCTTGGCGTATTCGCTTGGTGTATACGGGGCTGGCCCTGATTGGTCTGCTGATTGTCTTTATCACCAATAATCTGCTGACCGAACGGTTTTCCGAAACCACCCGCAACCGCGCCGAATTGCGCCTTGCGGCGTATTCGGGCAATATTCTGGCCGATTTGCAACGATCATCCGTGGTGCCGTTGCTGCTGTCGGGCGATCCTGCGCTGATCGCTGCGCTGAATGAGGGTATCTATACCGCCACCACCCGCCGCCTGATCGCGGTTAAGCGCGAAATCGGTGTGGCCTCGATCATTCTGCTGGATGTTGACGGGCGCGTGGTGGGCGCAACCGACCGAAATGTGCTGGGCCAAAATCTGCGCGCGGCGCCCTATTTTGTGGCGGCGCAGCGATCGAACGAGACGATTTTTACCGCGACCCCGCGCGATGGCGGGGCGTTTGACTTCACCTATGCGCGCCGCGTTGTGCAAGACGGGCGCAATCTGGGCGTGATCGTTGTGGCCGCCGATTTGATGAAGCACGAACGCACTTGGGCCAGTTTGCAAGATTCGGTTTTGGTGACCAACAGCGAAGGCGTGGTGATTTTGGCCTCCAACCATCGCTGGCGCGGCAAGGCCGTGGATGCGGCGCTGACATCGCTTGATGGGGCGGGCGCGGTGGCGCGCGCGCTGTCCAGCGCGACCGATTGGGCCAAAGACCCGCCAGATGCCTATCTGTCTGGCGAAGCGGTGATGCGCACGGAAACGCGCATGTCCTTTCAGGGCTGGCGCATGGTGGATTTCACCGCCTATGATTCGGTGCGCGCGCAGGTCAATGGGGTGATTGCGCTGGAAATCATGGCGATGGCGATTTTCTCGGCGGTGCTGTTTTATATGTCCTCGCGCCGCGCAAAATCGCAATCTGTGGTGCTGATGCGCGAATCGGTGGAACTGCGCAAGCTGAACGCGCGGCTGAACAGCGAGATTGCCAAGCGGGAAAAGGTGCAAAAAACGCTAGAGGTCGCGGAAACCTCGCTGGCGCAATCATCAAAACTGGCGGCTTTGGGCGAAATGTCTGCCGCGGTCAGCCACGAGTTGAACCAACCGCTGGCCGCGATGAAAACCTATTTGGCGGGCGCGCGCCTGCTGCTAGAGCGTAAAAGGCCAGACGAGGCGCTGTCATCTTTCCAGCGCATCGATGATTTGATCGACCGTATGGGCGCAATCACGCGGCAGCTGAAATCTTATGCCCGCAAGGGCGGTGATGCGGTGGAAGCGGTTGATCTGCGCGCCTGCCTGTCATCGGCGCTGTCGATGATGGAGCCGCAATTGAAAACCCGCGCGCTGCGCATCAGCCGCACCTTGCCGCGTACGCCCGTGATGGTGATGGCAGACCGATTGCGGCTGGAACAGGTGATTATCAACCTGCTGCGCAACGCGCTGGATGCGACCAAAGATGTGGCTGACCCATCGGTGGAACTGCTGATGACAGTTGGCGATACTGCCGTTCTATCGGTGCGCGATAATGGCACGGGGATCAAAGACACATCGGCGATTTTTGAACCCTTCTACACCACCAAGAAACAGGGCGAGGGCGTGGGCCTTGGGCTGGCGATTTCGTCCAGCATCATGGCAGATTTGGGCGGGCGGCTTACCGCGCGCAACGCAGGCGGCGCGGCGGGCGCAAACGGGGCCGCCACGGGCGGCGCAATTTTTGATATCATCCTTCCCCTTTTGGGAAGCAAGGCAAAGGCAGCGGAGTAAAACATGGCACGGGCATTAAAAGTGGCGATTGTGGATGACGAAGCAGATATGCGCCAGTCGATCAGCCAGTGGCTGGCCCTGTCGGGGTTTGACACCGAAACCTATGACAGCGCGGACGAGGCGCTCAAACATATCACCGCCGATTACGAAGGCATCGTCGTGTCAGACATCAAAATGCCGGGCATGGATGGGATGGCCTTTCTCAAACGCCTGATGACGATGGATTCGGGCCTGCCTGTTATTTTAATCACAGGCCACGGCGATGTGCCGATGGCGGTCGAGGCGATGCGGGTAGGGGCCTTTGATTTTCTGGAAAAGCCCTTCAACCCTGACCGCATGACAGAACTTGCCAAACGCGCCACATCGGCGCGCCGCCTGACGCTGGATGCGCGTGCGCTGCGCCGCGAATTGGCCGATGGGTCGGTTTTGATGAAAAAGCTGGTGGGCACCTCCCCCGCGATGGAGCGCCTGCGCGAGGATATTTTGGATTTCGGCCAAGCCGACGGCCATGTGCTGATTGATGGCGAAACGGGCACGGGCAAAACGCTGGTCGCCCATGCGCTGCACGCGGTGGGCCCGCGCGCGGCGCGCAAATTTGTGACCATTTCCTGCGCCGCCTATAGCGAAGATCAACTGGCCGCCCGCGTCTTTGGCCCCAGCGAAGATGGCGCGCTGCCTTTGGTCGAGGAAGCGCGGGGCGGCACACTGTGCCTGGAAGATATCGAAGAGCTAAGCCACGCGCTGCAATCGCGCCTGCTGACGCTGATCAACGAGCAGGGCGCACCGCCTGAAACCCGCATCATCGCCATTTGCAATGAACACGGGCAGGGCAAAAAGCTGGACGATATCCTGCGCCCCGATTTGTTTTTCCGCCTTGGTGCCATGACCATTTTGTGCCCGCCATTGCGCGCGCGCGGCGAAGATATTCTGACGCTGTTCAATTCGGCAGCGGCAGATTATGCTGATGAATACGGCTGCGATGCGCCGCAAGTCTCCGCCCAAGAGGCGGCTGAACTGTTGCAAGCGCCTTGGCCCGGCAATGTGCGCCAACTGGTCAACATCGCCGAACGCGCCGTGCTGCAAAGCAGGCGCGGCACGGGCAGCATAGCTTCGCTTTTGATGGCCGATAACGAAGCCTCTGGCCCCGCAATGACCACCGAAGGCAAGCCGCTGAAAGATTACGTCGACGACTTTGAACGCATGTTGATTGACAGCACCATGCGCCGCCACAAAGGCAGCATCGCCGCCGTGATGGACG
This sequence comes from Rhodobacter sp., assembly GCA_027482795.1. Taxonomy (GTDB): domain Bacteria; phylum Pseudomonadota; class Alphaproteobacteria; order Rhodobacterales; family Rhodobacteraceae; genus Cypionkella. The sequence continues at coordinate 1,303 of JAIXVS010000108.1, read as the reverse complement.
AATTGTGCCTGCCGCGCCGCACGCTGAACGAAAAGATGGCCAAATATGGCCTCTCGCGCGGGGATTACGTTTAACGGCGAAAAGGGGGCGCTCGCGCCCCCTCGCTGCGCTCACCCCCCGAGGATATTTGAGGAGCAGGGAAGCAGGCAGACGGTCTGCATCTTCCTCGCTCTAAAAATATCCTGCGGGGGTGAGCGCAGCGAGGGGGCCGCATAGGCCCCCTTTGCGCCATTCACCTAAAAGTTGAACGGATGTTCCCCTTTTCGCAACAATTACCCATTGCCCTTTGGCCCCAATTGCCGCTAGGGTTAGTGCAGGCGGTATGATGCTGCCAAGAAATTCTCTGCCCCATGCGCATAGGTGTGAAATTACGCCGCGCAAACAGGCAGCCGGATTGGCCAACCCTGGCCAGATAAACACCCGCAAGCGCCTGATATGATGGCGCAAAACGGGGTTAGCTTAGGCGGGCAGCGTGCTGCCTGAACAGTAACGCGATGAGACGCGAGGCGATAAAACCCCAATTGCAGACCTGCCCAATGGGCGGCGCGCAGAGGTTTGGCCCGCATCTATTCGCCCAAACAAGACGCCCCCCCACACGAATGATTAGCCCTGACGCGCCCATAAACAGCGCGGCAAGGCCCATTTCGCGCAGGCGGCGCAATGGATTAACATGTCAAAGAAAATGCTTATCGACGCCACCCATGCCGAGGAGACACGGGTTGTTGTGGTGGACGGAAATCGTGTTGAAGAATTCGATTTTGAGACAATAAACAAACGCCAAATTGCGGGAAACATCTATCTGGCCAAAGTGACACGGGTTGAACCCTCGCTTCAGGCGGCCTTTGTGGATTACGGCGGCAATCGGCACGGGTTTTTGGCCTTTGCCGAAATTCATCCCGATTATTACCAAATCCCGCTGGCCGACCGCAAAGCGCTGCTAGAAGAAGAGCGCGCTTTTGCACGGGCCGAGGAAGAGGAAGAAAATCGCCGTGCGCGCCCCCGTGAAGAACGGCGTGAAGATCGGCGTGAAGAGGGTTCCCGTGAAGGTGGCCGCGAAGTTGGCCGCGAAGGTCGCGGGCGCAATCACCGCCGTTCGCGCGGGCGCGGGCGTGATCGCCGCGCCGTCCCTGCGACCGAGGCGGGCGAGGGCGGTATTGAAGCAATTGAAGCCGATGCAAACACGCCAACCATGGCCGAAAGCGCCAATAGCGACGCGGTGCTAACAGGCCCAGAGCCGATGGTAGAGGACGATGCACCTGCCATGCCTTCGGGGATGGAACTGGTTGATTTGGGCGATGATGGC
>JAIXVS010000331.1 GCA_027482795.1 Rhodobacter sp. | reverse complement strand
CGCGCATCTTGGCCATATCCTCGATGCGCGGCACGACACAGAAAATCTGCCCGCCGCGAAACCGTTCGCGCTGCACCGCTTCGCGCAGCACCACCGCATCCCAGGCCATGATGAAGGTGCGCACCGCGAGGCGATCCACCGGCGGTGTCGCAATCACCGACATCTCGCGCACGCCGGACAGTGCCAATTGCAGCGTGCGCGGAATGGGCGTGGCCGTCAGCGTCAGAACGTGAATCTCGCTGCGCATTTCCTTTAAGCGCTCTTTATGCGAGACGCCAAAATGCTGCTCTTCGTCAATGACCAAAAGGCCAAGGTTTTTAAAGCGAATGGATTTGGCCAGCAGCGCATGGGTGCCCACCACAATATCCACAGTGCCATCGGCCAGCCCCTCGCGCGTGGCGCTGGCCTCTTTGGCCGAGACAAAGCGCGACAGCGGTTTGATCGCCATTGGAAATCCGCGAAAACGTTCCACAAAACTGCGGTAATGCTGGCGCGCCAGCAGCGTGGTGGGGCAAATCACCGCCACTTGCATACCCGCCAAAGCGGCCACAAAGGCCGCGCGCATCGACACTTCGGTTTTACCAAAGCCAACATCGCCCACCACCAGCCTGTCCATCGGGCTGCCTTTTTCCAAATCGGCCACCACATCGGCAATGGCGGCCAATTGGTCATCGGTTTCGGTATAGGGAAAGCGGGCGGCAAAGGCCTCCCACAGGCTATGCGGCGCCTCAAGAATGGGCGCATGGCGCAGCGCGCGTTCGGCAGCAATGCGCATCAGCTTATCGGCAATGTCGCGGATGCGCTGCTTTAGCTTGGCCTTTTTGGCCTGCCACGCGCCGCCGCCCAAACGGTCTAGCAGCCCTTCCTCATGGCCATAGCGAGAGAGAAGTTCAATGTTTTCAACGGGCAAATACAGCTTGGCATTTTCGGCATATTCCAGCGCGACGCAGGCATGGGGCGCGCCAAGGGCAGTGATCACCTCTAGCCCCAGATAACGGCCCACCCCATGTTCGACATGCACCACCAAATCGCCCACCGAAAGGCTGTCCACCTCGCGCAGGAAATTGTCGGCCTTGCGCTTGCGCTTGGGCTTGGCCGAGATGCGGTCGCCCAAGATATCTTGTTCGGAAATGACAACCAGCTTTGCGGTTTCAAAGCCCGTTTCCAGCGGCCAAATGATCACATACAGCCCGCCCTGTGCAGAGGGCATATCGCGCAGGCTGGCGATGTTGCGCGCAGCCAATCCCTGTTCTGACAAAAGGCCAAGCAAACGTTCGCGTGCACCTTCCGACCATGCGGCCAAAACCACGGGGGCGGATTTAGATTTTTCTTCAATATGTTTGGCCAAAGCACTGAAAAGGCTTGTGTTTTCTTGCTGGCGTTCGGGGGCAAAACTGCGCCCAATTCGCCCGCCTGCATCCAAAACATTCGGCCCTGTTGCCTGCGGCAACACGGCAAATTGCACATGGCGGTGCTGCGAAATGGCCCCTTGCCATGCCTGATCGTCCAAATACAGCAGCTTTGGCGCGCAGGGTTTATAGACAGTGTCCATCCTAGATTTGGCGGTCATCGCCTCTAGCCGCGCATCATATTGATCGGCGATTCCCTCCCACCGCGACAGGCGCTGCGCGGTTGCGCCATCATCCAGCATCACCGCCGCATCTGGTAAAAAGTCAAATATCGTTTCCAGCTTTTCATGGAAAAACGGCAGCCAATGTTCCATGCCTGCATGTTTGCGCCCTGCGGAAACGGCCTCGTACAGCGGATCGTCACTGCCGCCTGCCCCAAATTCGACGCGGTAGTTTTGCCGAAACCGCGAGATGGCGGCCTCGTCCAAAATCACCTCGGACATGGGGGCAAATTCGATGCCCGACAGCTTTTCTGTGGTGCGCTGCGTGATCGGGTCAAACCTGCGCGCGCCGTCCAGCACATCGCCGAAAAAGTCCAGCCGCACAGGCCCGCCCCCACCGGGCGGGAAGATATCAATGATGCCGCCGCGAATGGCATAATCGCCGACTTCGGCCACAGTCGAGACAGGCGAAAACCCCATGCGCACCAAAAAGCCTTTCAACTGCCCCTCGTCCACACGAGAGCCGACCGCCGCCACAAAAGACGCGCCCCGCAGCACGGCCCGCGTGGGCAGGCGTTGGGTGGCGGCATTCAGCGTGGTCAGCAGCACGAAGGGCGCAGGCAATCCCGCTGCCAGCGCCGCCAGCGTGGACATGCGGTGCGACATCACCGCAGGGCTGGGCGAGACGCGGTCATAGGGCAAGCAATCCCAAGCGGGCAAATCCAGCACCATAACCGAAGGGTCATGCGCCGCGAGGGCCGCGCGCATCGCCGCCATGCGCCTATCATCGCGGGCAATGTGGATGACAGGATTGCCGCGCGCAAGTTCGGCCAAAATCAATGCTGCGTCAAAGCCTTCGGGCGCGGCGGATAGGGTAATCTGATCGTAGTTTTGCATCAGATCACCTGAAATATCCGAAGATTAGCAAATGAAAGAACGCGAAGGCGGCCGTTAGAAAAATGAATGTAAAACCAATAAGGTGCGCCTTTATTCTAAAGCGGTAGATCATCTGCAACAGCATCTCACCTTGGGCATTTTGCGCCAAAATGCGCAGCGCCAAACGCAGTTGTAACACCAGCAGCATCACATAGGGCATCGCCAAAAACCACACCGCTTGGGCCAGTTCAATGCCATAGGAAAAGGCCAGTACTGACAGGCCCGCCAGCATTGCCGCCCCCAGCGCCACCCATAACACCTGCCATTTTTGCCAAGCGTTAATCCACGTCTGCGCGGCGATATGGGTTATGGTTTCAAGCTGTGCCAGCGCAATGCCCCCGCCGCCGGCACGGCTTACAGCGGCATAAGACATGCCCAAAACGCGCCCTGTTGCGGCAATCCAAAACACTGCAACCGCGATCCAATACCACAGGCTGGAAAAGGATCGCAGGCTGATCGCCTCGCCTATCAGCCCCAGCATGTCCGTTCCCCGCGCATTGCAAATCAATCTTATCCGCGCCAGTATCGCAGAACATCAGCTAAAGCAACGTTAGGTCATCATGCAGCCCATCCAAGCCCCCTATCCCGCCAATCGCTTGCGCCGTCTGCGCCGCACCCCCGCTTTGCGCGCGCTGGCGCAGGAATCCACCCTGACGGTGGGCGATCTGATTTGGCCCGTTTTTGTGCGCGAAGGGGTGGATGTGATGGAGCCTATCGCCTCGATGCCGGGGGTGTACCGCCGCAGTATCGACAATATCGTCAAAGCCGCGCGCGAGGCGGCAGATTTGGGCATTCCTGCCATTTGCCTGTTTCCCTATACCGATGCCAGCCTGAAAACCGTCACCTGCGAAGAGGCGTGGAACCCGCAAAACCTAACCAACCGCGCCATTCGCGCCATTAAGGCCGCCGTGCCCGACATTGCGATTATGACCGATATCGCGCTAGACCCCTATAACGCGCTGGGCCATGACGGCATTGTTTTGGACGGCGTGGTGCTGAACGATGAAACCGTTCAGTGTTTGGTCAAAATGGCCTTGGCGCAGGCCGAGGCTGGGGCCGATATTTTGGGCCCATCAGATATGATGGATGGGCGTATTGGCGCGATACGCGCGGCGCTGGAATCCGCGGGATATCAAGATGTTGCGATCCTGTCTTACAGTGCCAAATATGCCTCAAGTTTCTATGGCCCGTTTCGCGATGCGGTGGGGGCATCTGGCGCGCTGAAGGGCGATAAAAAAACCTATCAGATGAACCCCGCCAACCGCGCCGAAGCCTTGCGCCTGATCGAACGCGATCTGCGCGAAGGGGCCGATATGGTGATGATTAAACCCGGAATGCCCTATTTGGACATTTGCCGCGAGGTGAAAGACACCTTTGGCGCGCCGACCTATGCCTATCAGGTATCGGGCGAATAT
>JAIXVS010000084.1 GCA_027482795.1 Rhodobacter sp. | reverse complement strand
TTCGGCGCGGTTGCTTTGAATTTGCGCGTTCGCCTCTTGCGCAAGACCTGCCGTTTGCCCGAACAGCGTGTTCAGCTCGGTCAGCGTATCTGCCGCATGGTTGACGGTATTGGCCTGAACTTCGGCCTTTTGGGCAATGTGATGGGCGGCGGCTGCCGTCTCGCCAGAGGCGGCCCGCACCATCAGCGCGCTTTCCGATACGGCGCTAAAAATCTGGGTCAGCCGTGCGGCCAATTGATTGAAATCTGTCCGCAGCGCAGCCAATTCAGTGCCAGACACTGCCCCCTCATCCCCAATGCGGTGGTTCAATTGGCCTTGCGATAGGCGCAGCAGGCCATCGCCCAAGGCGGACACAACCTTTTCCAATTCCGCTTGGCTCGCTTCGGTGGCTTGGGTGATGTCTTCTGCCGCTTTGCGGGCGGCTTGTGCGTCGTCCACGCTGCTTTCTGCGCGCGCAAACATCGATCCAACCATAAATGTTAGAAACAACAGCGGCCCCGCCTCTAGGATCAGAATGGCTGCGTGCAGCAGCACGCGGGCCAAATCTGCCTCGCCCGCAAACACGGCTTCGGTCATCGCATAGTTCAGCACCAAATGATGCACCGCAACAACACCTGTGAATGCCAGCACCGCCTGCCAGCGCAAAAACAGCGCCGTCATCGCAAGGCCCGCGAAAAAATACATATGCAAGTCAGGCTGCCAAGGATGGCCGCGCATTTGAAAAACCAAAAGCGCGATAATCATGGCAAAGGCCGAAGCAATCACGGTGGCCGCGCGCATCCCGCTTGGGCCGCCGCGATAGGCAAGCGTTGCAGCCCCGCACAGCGCCGCCATCACGGCGGGCACGGCAAACCCATCGCGGCCCGCCCAGATCAGCGCGGTCAAGGGCACATGCGCCCACATCAAAATCAGAACATATTTGGCCGAACGTGCGGCAAAATCAGATAGGTTCAGCATTCATAGTCCCTAGGATTACGCAGCCCGAAGCGACTGATGTGTTGATAACAAAATAACCCAAATCGTGTAGGCGCTGGCCCGCCTTTGGGTTTTGAGACACGTCCAAAACCACCAGATGCCCGCCCCAGCGCAGATCAATAATCGGCAAATCAAACCGCGCCGCAGCCGTAATGCCCGCCTGCGACCACGGGGCAAAAACAATGCCGATTTGCGCGGGCGGGGCGGACGCGGCTGGCGCAGGCGTGGTCAACATCAACCAACCCAGCGCTGCCAAACCAAACGCCCCCACACCCATTGCGGGCAGGGCCGCCATTAGGCCCGTGGCAAACTGATCAAACCCGAATCGCACCATAAACAACCCTTAACCTGCGCATAACAATCCATAGAAAAAATGAATTTTCCTTTAATTCCAATCGACAAGCGCATTTCAAAAACCACATGTTTCGCATCGGATAATTGACCCAGATCAAGGCGGCTCGGCGGAAAGGCGCGCAAAACGAAGCTGTCGCAAAGTCACATCCGCGCACTGCGCGCGGGGCAAACGTGCAAAAGATAGGGACAAAACATGTGGGATTATATCAAGCTAGCGGTCTTGGGGTTGATCGCCGTGCTTGCCGCCATTGGTGTGCAATACGGCTGGGACCTGCCCTATAAGGTCAACGCCGCCGTGGTCATGCTGGCCGCAGCGGCAACATTCATCGTCACGGTGCGGGGGATGGAGCGCCCGAAACCCATCCCGAATATGGGCGAGTATAACGACGCCGTGGTGCGCGCAGGCGTGATTGCCACCGCGTTTTGGGGCGTGGTTGGGTTTTTGGTGGGCGTGATTATCGCCTTTCAACTGGCCTTTCCCAGCCTGAACATCGAACTGACGGGCATTTTAAACTTTGGCCGATTGCGCCCATTGCACACCTCGGCGGTGATTTTTGCCTTTGGCGGCAACGCGCTGATTATGTCGGCATTTTACGTGGTGCAGCGCACCTCGGGCGCGCGGCTGTGGGGCGGCAAGCTGCCATGGTTTGTGTTCTGGGGCTGGCAATTGATGATTGTTCTGGCCGCCACATCCTATGTTTTGGGCGGCACGCAGGGCAAGGAATATGCCGAAACGGTTTGGTATATTGATCTGTGGATCGCCGTGGTTTGGGTGTCTTTCCTGCTGGTCTTTATCGGCACGCTGTATAAGCGGCGCGAGCCGCATATCTATGTGGCCAACTGGTTCTTTTTGTCGATGATCATCACCGTCGCCATGCTGCATATCGTCAATAACATGGCGATCCCTGTGTCCTTGCTGTCTTCGCAATCTGTGACCGTGTTTTCTGGCGTGCAAGATGCCATGACGCAGTGGTGGTATGGCCACAACGCCGTGGGCTTTTTCCTAACGGCGGGGTTTTTGGGCATGATGTATTACTTTGTGCCCAAACAGGCTGAACGGCCCGTTTACAGCTATAAACTGTCGATCATCCACTTTTGGGCGCTGATTTTCCTTTATATCTGGGCAGGCCCGCACCATTTGCACTATACCGCGCTGCCTGAATGGGCATCGACCCTTGGCATGGTGTTTTCCATCATCCTGTGGATGCCCTCGTGGGGCGGGATGATCAACGGGCTGATGACCCTGTCTGGCGCATGGGACAAACTGCGCACCGACCCGATTTTGCGCATGTTCGCGGTGGCGATCGGCTTTTACGGCATGTCCACCTTTGAAGGGCCGATGATGTCGATCAAGGCCGTCAACAGCCTGTCGCATTATACCGATTGGACTATCGGCCACGTGCATTCGGGCGCGCTGGGCTGGAACGGCATGATCACCTTTGCCACGCTGTATTTCCTAACCCCGCGCCTGTGGAACCGCGCAGGCATGTACAGCCAAAGCCTTGTCAGCTGGCACTTCTGGCTCGCCACCATTGGCATCGTTCTTTACGCGTCGTCCATGTGGGTGACGGGCATTATGGAAGGCCTCATGTGGCGCGAAGTTGATGCCAACGGCTTTCTGGTCAACGCCTTTGCCGACACGGTTGCCGCGAAATTCCCGATGTATGTGGTGCGCGGTACGGGCGGTCTGATGTACCTCAGTGGCGCTGTGCTGATGGTTTACAACATGTGGATGACGGTGCGCGGGTTGCCAGCCAAATCGCCCGTTAACACGAACAACGCCATTCCAGCAGAATAGGGGGCATAACAAATGGCTTTTCTTGATAAACACAAATCCATCGAAACCCATGCCACGCTGCTGGCCGTCCTGTCCCTTGTGGTGGTGACCATCGGCGGCATCGT
>JAIXVS010000246.1 GCA_027482795.1 Rhodobacter sp. | reverse complement strand
TAACGGGCAGCCCCAACATCATTATGTCAAAATTCACAGGCGAGGTTTTCAGCACCTTTGCCAGCCATTCGCTGTCTATCGTGCCCATTTTCCTGTTGATGGGGCATTTGGCGGGGCTTGGCGGCATGAGCCAAGCCTTATTCAAAGCTGCCGAGGCGTGGCTGGGCCACCGAAAGGGCGGCACGGCCATGGCGGCGGTCGGGGCCTGTGCAGGGTTTGGGTCTATCTGCGGATCGTCGGTGGCCACAGCGGCCACGATGGCGCAGGTTGCCCTGCCAGAACTGCGCCGTTCTGGCTATTCGGGCGGGCTTTCTACGGCCACCTTGGCCGCTGGCGGCACGCTGGGTATTTTGATCCCGCCATCGGTGGTGCTGGTGATTTATGCCACGCTGACCGAAACCAACATCGCCAAACTGTTCCTTGCCGCCTTTGTGCCAGGCATTATGGCGGCCATTGGCTATATGTTGGTGATCGCGCTGTATGTGCGCATCCATCCCGAAAGCGCGGGCAGCCTGCCACGGATGCCGTACCGCGAACGGTTCAAGGCATTGGGCAATGTTTGGCCCGTGGCGCTGATTTTCCTAAGCGTGGTGGGCGGCATTTACACGGGTGTGTTCAACCCGACCGAGGGCGCATCCGTGGGCGCGCTGGGCACGGGGCTGGTTGCTTGGGCTTCGGGCGGGCTTGATTGGCCGCGCCTGAAATCGGCGCTGATCGCCACCGCATCTGGCACGGCGATGATCTTTCTGATCGTGCTGGGGGCAGGGTTCTTCAACGCCTTTCTGGCGCTGACGCAAATGCCGCAGATCGTATCGCAATGGATCGTGGCCCAAGGTTTTGGCCCATGGTTCGTGCTGGCCTGTATCTTGGTGATTTACCTGATCTTGGGCTGCATTATGGACAGCCTGTCGATGATCTTGCTGACCATCCCCATTTTCTTCCCCGTCATGCTGGCGCTGGATTTCGGGATGAGCGCGGAACACATGGCCATCTGGTTTGGTATCTTGGTGCTGATCGTGGTCGAGGTGGGGATGATTACGCCGCCCGTGGGGATGAACCTGTTTGTCATCAACGCGATAGATCGCACAACGCCCATCAGGGAAACCTATTATTCGGTGATGTATTTCGTCAGCACCGATTTGGCGCGCGTGGTTTTGCTAACGGTTTTCCCCGCAATCACGCTGTTTTTGATTCCCTAAGAAAAAGGGCGCGGGCCGATTTAGGCCCGCGCCTCATCCATACACAGGCGCAGCAATTGCTCGATCGCGGGGCTACTGGCCTGCGATTGCAGGCGGGTGATTCCCACCGCGCCAGACAAAAACCGCACGCCTGTGGGCAGTTCGATCAGAACATCACGTTCCAATTCATCCACCACCACCCCGCGCGAGATGAACCAGACGCTATCAGATGCCGCCAGCAACCCGCGCCCCACGGCCAGCGCCACCGTTTCCACCGCAGGGCGCAGGCCCGAAAGCCCCAGAACGGCCAGAAAATCATTCACCGCACGGCGAATCACCGCGCCTTCGGGCGGCAGGATAACGGGCACAGATTGCAGCAAAGTTGCAACTGGCGCACCCGCCAAAGGGTGGCCTTTGCGGGCGACCAAAACGATGTCTTCTTCGTACAAATGGGCAAAAATCATACCCGCCATTTCGCCTGGGTCGGGCATACGCCCAATCATCAAATCAATCGCGCCCCCGCGCAACTGCCCCACCAAATAGCTGTGCGGGCCAGTTTCGATTTTCAAAATCGTGCGCGGTTGCAGCGCGGCAAAGCGCACCGCCACACGCGGGAACAGCTGCGCGGCGGCGGTTGGCAAAATTCCCACACGAATACTGCCGCCCAGCGCATCTGGGCGCAGCGCGCCTGCCCCCGCCTCTAGCGCTTGCAGCCCCAAACTGGCGTGATGGCGAAACAGCGCGCCTTCGGGTGTCAACACCAGACGCCGCTTTTCACGCAGGAAAAGCGGCGCGCCCAGCAAATCCTCTAGCTCGGCCAAACTGCGGCTTAGGGCGGGCTGCGTCACGCCTTGGGCTGCGGCAACTGCCGACAGGTTGCCCGAGGCGGCAATATCCAAAAACGCGCGAATATGGCGCAGCTTGATGGCGGGATGCATAATCATAATGTTATGAACTTTGCCTCATTTTGCATAACACAGCCCTGTTCTGTGCTGCTATGTTATGAATGGGAGAGATTCAGATGCAAGCCTTATCGCGGCCATTTGGCGCAATTCATGTGCACATTGACGGGCCTGTGGGCGCGCCTGCGGTGGTGTTTGCAAATTCGCTGGGCACAGATTTGCGGCTGTGGGACAGGGTTTTGCCGCTGCTGCCGCAAAATCTGCGCTATATCCGCTATGATAAGCGCGGGCATGGGCTGTCCAGCATTGACGCGGGAAGCCGCGATATTGCCGACCATATCAGCGACGCGGTTGCCGTGATCGAGGCTTATGCGCAGGGGCCGTCGGTATTCGTGGGCCTATCCATTGGGGGCCTGATTGCGCAAGGCGTGGCGGCGGCGCGCCCCGATTTGCTGCGGGCGCTGGTGCTATCCAATACGGCGGCCAAACTGGGCACGGCTGACAGTTGGCGCGCGCGCATTGCTGCCGTGCAGGAGGGCGGCTGCGACGCAATTGCAGATGGTGTGATGGCGCGCTGGTTTGGCCCTGATTTTCTGGCCAGCGCCGAATTGCCGCTGTGGCGCAACATGCTGGCGCGCAGTTCACCGCAGGGCTACATCGCGGCCTGCCACGCCCTTGCGGGCGCAGACCTGCGCGCACAAACGGCGCAACTGGCGCTGCCAGTGCTGGTAATTGGCGGCGCGTTAGACGGTGCAAGCCCGCCCGCCGTGGTCAAAGACACCGCAGATTTGATCACGGGCGCGCAGTATCACTGCATTCCCAATGCGGGCCATTTGCCCTGCGTCGAAGCGCCCGCTGCTTGGGCTGCGCTGGTATCCCCTTTTCTGAAAGCACATATAAATGCCTGACCATGTGAAAAACGCGCTTGCCACCCGCCGCCGTGTTTTGGGCGCGGCGCATGTGGACCGTGCGCAATGCGCCACCACGGCCTTTGATGCGCCGTTTCAAGACCTGATCACCGATGCAGCTTGGGGCCATGTTTGGTCGCGGGATACGATCAGCCTGCGCGAACGCTCGATGCTGACCATTGCGCTTCTGGCAGGGCTGGGCAACGATCACGAACTGGCGCTGCATCTGCGCGCCACCGCCAACACAGGCGCAAGCGAGGATGACGTGATGGAGGCGCTTTTGCATGTCGCCATCTATGCAGGCGTGCCGCGCGCCAATCATGCAATTAAAATCGCGAAGGACACTTTCGCCGCAATGGCTCAGGAGGCCGCCGATGAAACCCGCTGAATTCTATATGCGCGACCGCACGATACACCCCCCCGCCTATGATCGTGGCTATAAAACCAGTGTTGCCCGCTCGCCCCAACTGCCACTGCTGACCATCCAGCAAACCGCCAGCGAGATAACGGGCCCCACCTTTGGCCACAATGATTTTGGCCCGCTGGACAATGATCTGACGATGAACTTTCAGCACGGCGATATGCCCGTGGGCGAACGGATGGTGCTGCATGGCCGCGTGCTGGATGAAAACGCCCGCCCCGTGCCAAATACCTTGGTCGAGATTTGGCAGGCCAATGCATCGGGCCGCTATCGGCATAAGAAAGACGCCTATCTGGGGGCATTAGACCCTAATTTCGGCGGCTGCGGGCGCACGATGACGGACGAAAGCGGCTATTACTTTTTCCGCACAATCAAACCTGGCCCATACCCTTGGCTGAACTATGTCAATTCATGGCGGCCCCGACATATCCACGTCTCGGTTTTTGGCACGGCGTTTTGCCAGCGGCTGATCACGCAGTTATACTTTGAGGGCGACCCGCTGATCCCGCTATGCCCCATTGTGCAAACCATTCCAGACCCAGATGCCGTGCAGCGCCTGATTGCCGTGCTGGATATGAACGCATCCGTGCCAATGGATTGTCTGGCCTACCGATTTGACATTGTGCTGCGCGGGCGCAGATCAACCCTGTTTGAAAACCGCCTTGAGGGGAACTAAGCCGATGCAAAACCTAGGGTATTTGAAAGAATCCACCTCGCAAACCGCTGGCCCCTATGTGCATATCGGCCTTGCCCCGGGGGCGGCTGGATTCAAAACCTTTGATAGCGAATTGGGTCAAGTGATTGCGCCCGAAGGCGTGGCTGGGACGCGCGTGCGCATCGAAGGTCTGGTGATCGACGGGCTTGGCGCGCCTGTAAAGGATGTGCTGATCGAGGTGTGGCAGGCGGACGCAAGCGGCATCTATCCCCACCCCGAAGACCCGCGCGCGGCCGATTGTGCAAAGGGTTTTCGCGGTTGGGGGCGGGTTATTTCAGATTTTGACACGGGGCTTTTCGCCTTTGACACAATCAAACCTGGCCCCACCGCTGGGCGCGGCCGCGCGGTTCAGGCCCCGCATATCAGCCTGTGGCTGGTCTCGCGCGGGATCAACATTGGCCTGAACACGCGGATGTATTTCCCCGAAGATAGCGATTTGCATAAGGCCGACCCGATTTTGAATTCTATCGAACAGGTCGTGCGCCGCCAAACCTTGATTGCGGTGCAAACCGCGCCAAACACCTACCGTTTCGACATCCGCCTTCAGGGCGAAGGCGAAACCGTTTTCATTGATGTGTAAGCCATGAACGATTTATCGAACAAACCCTGCATCATTTGCGTGGCCATTACGGGGTCTTTGCCCACCAAGGCAAACAATCCCGCCGTGCCGATTTCCATTGCGGAACAGATTGAGAGCACGCACGCGGCATTCGAGGCGGGGGCAACCATCGCGCACTGCCATGTCCGCGATGACGAGGGAAAACCCACCAGCGACCCCGACCGCTTTGCGCAGTTGAAAGAGGGGCTGGAAAAGCACTGCCACGGCATGATTGTGCAGCTTTCCACGGGCGGGCGTTCGGGCGCGGGGCAGGCGCGGGGCGGTATGCTGCCCCTGCGCCCCGATATGGCCAGCCTATCGGTGGGGTCAAACAACTTTCCCACCCGCGTCTATGAAAACCCGCCAGATTTGGTCGATTGGCTGGCGGGCGAGATGAAGGCCCACGGCGTTATGCCAGAAATTGAGGCGTTTGATCTGTCGCACATTCTAAAAGCGCGCGATATGTGGGACAAGGGCCAGCTTGCCACCCGCCCATATGTGCAGTTTGTGATGGGCGTGAAAAACGCCATGCCCGCAGACCGCGATGTGTTTGAATATTACATCAAAACCGTGCATCGTTTGTTTGGGACGGATGCGCCGTGGTGTGCGGCGGGAATTGGCCCTGCGCAGATTGTGCTAAATGAATGGGCGGTATCTATGGGCGGTCATGCGCGCACGGGGCTGGAAGATAACGTGCGGCTGGACAAAGACCGCCTTGCGCCATCGAATGCGGCCCTTGTCGCCCGTGTGGTTGACCTGTGCGGCAAGTATAACCGCCCCGTGGCCGACTGGCGCACAGCGCGCGCGATTTTGGGCCTAAGGGCGGCCTGAAACATGCCCGCCAGCCCCTCAGATAGCGCGATCTATAGCGGCCTTTTGGGCGATACGGAAACCGCGCGCCTGTTTTCCGACAGCGCCGAAGTTCGCGCCATGCTGCTGGTTGAAGGGGCGCTGGCAAAGGTGCAGGGGGCCGCTGGCATGATCCCCGCAGATGCTGCCGCCTATATCGACCGCGCATCGCGCGAGGTGCAGATAGACCCATCTGCGCTGGCCGCCGAAACCGCGCGCAATGGCGTGCCCGTGCCTGCCCTGCTGGCGGCGTTTCGCGCCAGTGCGAACGCGCCCGATATGCTGCACTATCTGCATTGGGGGGCCACCAGCCAAGACATTATGGACACAGCCCTTGCCCTGCGCCTGCGGCCCGTGTTGGACATTTGGCAAGCGCGGCTGACAGGTCTTTTAACCCGTTTGGCCGAACTGGCGGATGCCCATGCGGGCCTGCCCATGGCCGCGCGCACCTATGGGCAAATCGCCACGCCCACCAGTTTTGGCTCGGTGGTGGCGGGCTGGGGTTGGCCACTGATTGGGCATCATGAACGGTTGGGCGATCTGCGCGCCGATGTGTTGAAAGTATCCCTATCGGGCGCGGCTGGCACTCTGTCGGCCATGGGCGCGCAAGGGCCAAGCATTCGCGCGGCACTGGCCAAAGAGCTGAACTTGGCCGACCTTAGCCATAGTTGGCATTCAGACCGTTCTGGCATTGCCGCGCTGGCAGGCTTTGCGGCTGCAATGGCAGCAAGCCTTGGCAAAATGGGCGAAGATTTAACCCTGCTCACCCAATCTGGGCGCGGCGAGGTTACGCTTGGCCTTGGCGGCGCATCTTCGACCATGCCGCAAAAGCAAAATCCCGTTGCGCCATCGGCGATGGTTGCCCTGTCGCGGTTTGTCATTGCGCAGGCGGGCCTGTTGCAGGGCGCGGGCATTCACCGCGAACAGCGTGACGGCGCGGCGTGGTTTACCGAATGGTTGACCCTGCCGCAGGTTTGCATCGCGCTGGGCCGTATGCTGACCCTTGCCAGCGAATGCCTTGCCAACCTGCACCCCAATGCGCAGGCCATGGAACTGCAAATGCAAGGCGCAAACGGCACCATTTATGCCGAGGCGCTGACCTTTGCCCTTGCCGCAGATATGCCCAGACCGCAGGCCGAGGCGCAGGTTAAACTGCTGATTAGGGAGGCTTCGGGCAAGGGGCAAAATCTGCTGGAACTGGCCCTTCAGTCCTACCCAACCCTAAACCCCGCCGCCCTGATTGCAAGCAGCCTTGGTGCGGCCCCCAGCGAGGCGCGCGCCTTTGCCAAAGCGGCGGCAGATGTGGCGCGCGGCGAAAAAAGCTAACGCGTAACGATGCCAGTGTGATCCAAGTATAGAAAAACGGGCGCAATATTGCGCCCGTTTTGATTTGCACAAAGACGAAATCACTTGCCCCAAATCGCGGCATAAGCCTCGCGGTAGCCGTTTTGCGGATCAAAGGCGTTGCTATCGCCCATGGCCTTTAGGCCCTCTTCCGTTACCAGCGCAGGGGCAGTGATGTAGCCCGAACATGCCTCGCCCGAAATGGCGCGGTTCAATTCGTCCACCAACTGCCAGCCTTGCAGGTTCAAGGGTTCTGCCACGGTCACGGCCTGATACTCGCCCGACCGAATGCGCTGGAACGCGGCTTCTGACCCGTCACCCGCCGAACCTGCCTTTGGGTTGGATTTGCCGTCAATGCCAGCGGCGGCAAGGGCAGGGCCCATAAAGTCGAAATACAGATCATTGATTGCCAGCGAATGTGTCCATTCTGCGCCGTATTTTTGCAGCAATGTGGTGGTCAGCGGGCCCATGCGCGT
>JAIXVS010000212.1 GCA_027482795.1 Rhodobacter sp. | reverse complement strand
TTCGGTTTCCAAGAAAATCTGACCATCGGTGATCGAAATCACGTTGGTTGGAATAAAGGCCGAAACGTCGCCGCCTTGGGTCTCAATAATCGGCAGCGCGGTCAGCGATCCTGCACCGAAATCTTCGTTCAGCTTGGACGAGCGTTCCAGCAAACGGCTGTGCAGATAGAACACGTCGCCAGGGTAGGCTTCGCGGCCCGGTGGGCGGCGCAGCAGCAGCGACATTTGGCGATACGCCACGGCCTGCTTGGACAAGTCATCATAGATAATCAGCGCATGGCGGCCATTGTCGCGGAAGAATTCCGCCATGGATGTCGCGGCATAGGGGGCCAAGAACTGCATTGGCGCTGGGTCGGATGCGGTAGCGGCCACAACGATGGTGTAGGCAATCGCGCCCGTTTCTTCCAGCTTTTTCACCAATTGCGCCACGGTCGAACGCTTTTGCCCGATAGCAACGTAAACGCAATACAGCTTTTTGTATTCGTCATCACCAGCCGCTTCGTTATACGACTTTTGGTTCAAAATGGTGTCCAGCGCCACGGCGGTTTTGCCTGTTTGGCGGTCACCAATGATCAATTCGCGCTGACCGCGCCCAACGGGGATCATCGCGTCCACAGCCTTTAGGCCCGTGGCCATAGGCTCGTGAACCGATTTGCGCGGGATAATGCCGGGGGCCTTCACATCGGCCACCGAACGCTTGTCCGCCACAATCGGGCCTTTGCCGTCAATCGGGTTGCCCAAACCGTCCACAACGCGGCCCAGCAGGCCATTACCCACAGGCACGTCCACGATGGACTTGGTGCGCTTAACGGTGTCGCCTTCTTTGATGTCTTGGTCAGACCCGAAGATAACCACGCCGACGTTGTCAACTTCTAGGTTCAGCGCCATGCCGCGAATTCCGCCAGGGAATTCAACCATTTCGCCCGCCTGAACATTGTCCAGCCCGTGCACGCGGGCAATCCCGTCGCCCACCGACAAAACGCGGCCCACTTCCGCCACGTCAGCACCTTTGCCAAAATTCTTGATCTGGTCCTTGAGGATCGCAGAAATTTCCGCTGCCTGAATTGCCATCACCCAACCTCTTTCATTGCATTTTGAAGTGCTGCAAGCCGCGCCTTGACCGACGTGTCGATCATGCTCGAACCCAGCTTAACGATCAAACCGCCGATGAGGCTTTCATCCACGGTGGTGTTCAATTTGACGTCTTTGCCAACCTTTGCCTTTAGCGAGGCGGCAAGCGCCTGCGCTTGCGTCGCCGTCAGCGCCACAGCCGATGTAACATCCGCCGTCACTTCGCCCTTTTCCGCGGCAATGCGCGCACGCAGCGCGGCCACAAGTTGGGGTACCACGAACAGGCGGCGGTTTTGTGACATCAGCGCCAGCGTATGCGCCATCATCGGGGCAAGACCCATTTTCGCAGCAATCGCGCCCATCGCTGCGCCCTGCTCGGCGCGGCTGACAACGGGGGATGCAATCATCGCGGCAAATTCTGGGCTGGCGGCCAAGGCTGCGGCCAAGCTTTCGGTATCAGACTCTAGCTGGGCTAGTGCCTTTTCCTCTTTCGCAATCTCGAACACGGCTTGCGCATAGCGCGAAGCGATGGAGAGGGACATTGAAACTGGTTCGGACACGGTTTCCCCTTTGCCTTGTCACACCCCTGCGCCACCCTGCCCTCTGCCCTTTGGGCAGACCACAATCACGGCGCATAAATGTATGCGTCTGTCGATTTGGCGCGTCTCTAACAGAGGGGATTGCATCCCGCAACAGGGCAAACTGCCAATTCTTGCCTTTTGTGGGCCACAATTTGCACACAAGACTGGGGTAGTGCTGCACCTGTAGAACGCTTGCGATTTCCTACCCCAGAATGCTGCGGCAACTTGGCGCAGGGGCGGATGGATGCAGATACGATTGGCGGGCGGTTTTCGCCGCGCGAATCGATCTTTAACCATTTCACTCGCGCATGGGTTGCGTCTGGACAGAAATCCGCAGATATTGGCTTTGGTGAAGGAGTGACGTGATGGAACTGCTGTTAATCCTTTTGGGCACGCTTGGGCTGGGGATGGCTGGTTTCTTGCCACAAACGGCAACGGATGACCCTGATCCGACGCCCGAAGATGACCCAGATCGTGCGGTTCCCAGCGGCGATACCTATGGCGGGCCTCAGGATAACACCCTGCACGTGGACGGCGATGAGACAGCCCATGGCGGCCAAGGGTTTGATACAATTTGGGCCAGCGAGGAATCAACCGCTTATGGCGGCGCGGGCCAAGATAATATGGTTTTGTCGGGCGATGCCACGGGCTATGGCGGCTGGGGCGATGACACCCTTATCGGCAGCGGCACATCCGAAATGTTCGGCGGCGTTGCCAATGATGTGCTGACAATTGGCAAAGATGCCATAGGCTATGGCGGCGCGGGAAATGACACGCTGAACGCCAGCGGCCAAAGCTGGGGCGATGAGGGCGATGATATTTTTGAAATCGACATCCCAATTGGCGCCAGCGTGTCCATCTACGGCGGCGCGGGTGACGATACCCTGATGGGCGCGGGCACGCTTGACTCCGCCGTTTACGGCACCGTTTACGGCGGGCTGGGCGATGATCTGATCAACTCTGACGGCTTTGTGGCCATGGGCGATGCGGGCAATGATACCATTGTCAACGCCTACAGCGGCGGCGGCGGCGCGGATTCGGTCTTTGGCGGCGATGGGAATGACAGCCTTAGCGGCGATACCACCCATTACGGCGGCGAAGGTGATGATACGATCTTTGCCGAAATGGCGCGCGGCTATGGCGACGGCGGCAATGACACGGTTGTCGCGCAGTATTCCTATGGCGGGGCGGGCGACGATGCACTGCGGCTGCTGCCATTTTCTGGCGAAGGTTACCTAAGCGGCAGCGAAGCTTATGGCGGCGATGGCGATGATACGCTGCACGGCGCTTTGGATTATACCTATGATATGGGCGAGGCGAAAATCTTGTCAGGCGGCGCAGGCGATGACGTGATCTATGCCAAGGGCGGCGAGCAGGTCGATGCAGGCGCGGGCAATGACACCGTCTTTGTCTCGACCGCCAGCTATGCCGAAACCACCAGCGTGACCCTAGGCGACGGCGCGGATGATCTGGTGATGGCACTGGCCCCGACCAGCGGTAATGATGCGGGCGATGAAATGGGATCGGTGACCATTCAGGATTTCAACCCTGCAACAGACCATCTGGCCCTGATCGTGGCCCCCAGCAATGCGGCAGAGCTGCAATACACCATCACACCCAATCTGGCGGGCGGGAATACCGAAGTAACCTTGACCCTGTCTGGCGCATCCGTCATCTATGATTTTCAGGGCCTAACCAGCCTGAACGCCAGCGCGATCAAGCTTTACGCAGATCAGGCAGCCGTTGCCGCTGGAACATCCTACCAGACCTTGGCCTAAGGCCAAATGCACTAAATCGCTGTTTTTTAACGCGATTTAGGCAGGGTGGCGGGTTGCCTTGGGACGGGAACGTTCGGGCTTGGCACGTTCGGGCTTGGCACAGGTGCGCCCACGCCTTCCAGCGCGCGCAAGGGGCGGCGCACCACCGCGCCAAGGCCGCCGCGCGTGGGGGCATAGACTTGTTTGCTGGCCTCAATCATCAAAACCCCGCCCGCCAGCCACGGCAGAGCGCGGCCAAAACCTTCCCAAAATGCGGCAGTTTGCAGCCAAAACTTACCCTCACTGGGCGGGGCGAATAGCGTGGTTTGGCTGTGTTCGGGCGTAAATCCGTGGCGCTTGAGCTGCGCTTCCAACTGCCCGCCAGTATAGGGCCGCCCATGGCCAAAGGGGGTGCTGTCCCCGCGCGTCCACAGGCCTGCGCGATTGGGCACAACCGCCAGCAGCCGCCCGCCTGGGCCAAGGGTGCGATACGCCTCTTCCAGCACCGCTTCGGGGTTGGTCGCAGTCTCTAGCCCGTGCATCAACACAAGGCGGTCAACAAAGCCTGTCGCGATGGGCCAGCGCGCCTCGTCGCACAGCACCGATACGTTATCCATGCCCGCAGGCCATGGCATAACCCCTTGGGGCCCGGGCATCAGGGCAATCACCCGCCGCGCCTGTTCCAAATAGGGGCGCAGCAACGGCGCGGCAAAGCCATAGCCCACCACCGCCTGCCCCGCCATCGGCGGCCACAGCTGCGCCACCTGATCGCGGATCGCGCGCTGCGCCACGCGGCCAAGCTGCGTGCGATAGTAAAAATTTCGCAGATCCAGCACATCAAGATGCATTGCAGCTCGCGCCTTTTGCCGTCAAACTGAAAACTGACCTTGTGATATACGAAAATCGGCAGGATGTGCCATGCATTTATGTATATCTGCCGCCGCACCTGCCCAAAGGACACCCGATGCCGCTGATTTTGGAAACCATCCCCTGCCTGTCTGACAATTACGCCTACCTGATTCACGACCCCGCCAGCGGCGAGACGGCGCTGATCGACGTGCCCGAAGCGCCGCCGATTTTGGCGCGCCTGCGCGAAAAGGGCTGGGTGCTGCATCAGATTTTCATCACGCACCACCATGCCGATCATATCGACGGCGTGGCGGATATGGTTGCGGCCACAGGCGCTGCCGTGCTGGGCGGGGCAGATGATGCCCACCGCCTGCCCCCCCTTGCCCGCACCCTGCGCGAAGGCGATAGCGTTTCAGTTGGCGCGCATCAGGGGCGGGTGATTGATGTATCGGGCCATACCATCGGCCATATCGCCTTTGTGTTTGATAGCGCGGGCGAGGAGGGCGAGACGTTGGCCTTTACTGCCGATAGCCTGATGGCCGCAGGCTGCGGGCGGCTGTTTGAAGGCACCCCTGATCAGATGTGGGCCAGTTTGCAAAAACTAGCCGCCCTGCCCGATGACACTTGGGTCTGCTCGGGCCATGAATATACCACCAGCAATCTGGCCTTTGCCGCGCATGTGGATGCAGACAACACCGCACTGCACGCCCGTATTGAAAAGGTGAAAAAGGCCCGCGCCGAAGGGCGCGCAACAGTGCCATCGCGCCTGTCAGGCGAGAGGGCAACCAACCCGTTCCTGCGGGCGGGCGAGGCGGCGCTAAAGGCCTTTATCGGCCAGCCAGAGGCAAGCGATGCCCAAACCTTTGCCGCCCTGCGCGCGCTGAAGGACAATTTCAGGGGCTAACTGCCCCCCTTTCCTGAAAGTTAACAAAAAAAACGCAAGGCAACGCAAAATAGCACTTGAAGTGGGCAAAATAAAAACGATCCTTAACCTTACGAGGCCAAGATCAAAATAGGGGATCACCGCGGGCCATCCGTCCGCACGATCCGCAGCAAAGGAGCACGAAGGTGCCATCATTTTCGACCACGTTGGAACAGGCTATTCACGCGGCTTTGGCGCTGGCCAATGCGCGCAAACACGAACTTGCCACGCTGGAACATCTGCTGCTGGCCCTGATTGACGAGCCAGAGGCCGCCCGCGTAATGCAGGCCTGCTCGGTTGATTTGGCGGGGCTGCGCAAAACGCTGGTCGAGTTTATCGATGACGATCTGGCCACCTTGATCACCGAGGTTGAAGGATCAGAGGCCGTACCAACCGCCGCCTTTCAGCGCGTGATCCAGCGCGCGGCGATTCATGTGCAATCTTCGGGCAGGTCAGAGGTGACGGGCGCCAATGTTCTGGTTGCCATTTTCGCCGAACGCGAAAGCAACGCCGCCTATTTCCTGCAAGAACAGGATATGACGCGCTATGATGCGGTGAATTTCATCGCGCATGGCGTGGCCAAAGACCCATCCTTTGGCGAAGCGCGCCCCGTTGTTGGGGCCGAGGATGAAACCGAAACGCCAAAGGCCGAGGCGGGCGAGGCGAAGGAATCTGCGCTGTCGAAATACTGCGTTGATCTGAACGTTAAGGCACTGAAAGGCGATGTTGACCCGCTGATTGGCCGCGAGGCGGAAGTGGAACGCTGCATTCAGGTTCTGTGCCGCCGCCGCAAGAATAACCCCCTGCTGGTGGGTGATCCGGGCGTTGGTAAAACCGCCATTGCTGAAGGGTTGGCGCGCAAAATCATTCAGGGCGAAACGCCTGAAATTCTGTCTAAAGCCACGATTTATTCGCTGGACATGGGCGCGCTTTTGGCAGGCACCCGCTATCGCGGCGATTTTGAAGAACGGCTAAAGGCCGTGATGAAAGAAATGGAAGATCATCCTGATGCCAT
>JAIXVS010000013.1 GCA_027482795.1 Rhodobacter sp. | reverse complement strand
TGCGTGGCGGCTTCGGCCAGTTGCGGCACAGAGGCTGCGTAATCGGTCACCAAGGCGGCAACCGATGGGCCAATCAAATCGGTCACAGCGGCGGGGTAGACACCCAAAAGCAGCGTCATAATGATCAGGGGCGCGAAAATGGCCCGCTCGCGCCGCGACATATCGGTAATGGATTTCAACGCCTCTTTGGTAAGCGCGCCAAAGGTGACGCGGCGATACAGCCACAGCGCATAGGCGGCAGACAGGATCACGCCCGATGTGGCCACAACGGCGACCCAAGTGTTCACTTGGAAAATGCCCATTAGGGTTAGGAATTCACCGACAAAGCCCGATGTGCCGGGCAGGCCGACATTGGCCATGGTAAAGAACATGAACACCAGCGCATAGGCAGGCATACGGCTGACAAGCCCGCCATAGGCGTCAATGTCGCGCGTGTGCATACGGTCATAAATCACCCCCACGCACAAAAACAGCGCGCCCGAGATAAAACCGTGCGAGATCATTTGGAAAATAGCGCCATCAACGCCCTGTTGATTGGCGGCAAAAATCCCCATGGTGACATAGCCCATATGCGCAACCGATGAATAGGCGATCAGCTTTTTCATATCGGTCTGCACCAGCGCCACCAGCGAGGTGTAGACAATTGCAATGGCCGACATCCACAAAATAATCGTCGTCATCTCTGCCGCGCCTGCGGGAAACATCGGCAGGCTAAAGCGCAAAAACCCATAGCCGCCCATTTTCAGCAGAACTGCGGCCAGCAAAACCGAACCCGCCGTTGGGGCCTGAACGTGGGCATCGGGCAGCCATGTATGCACAGGCCACATTGGCATTTTCACCGCAAAGCTGGCGAAGAATGCAAGGAACAGCAGGGTTTGCACCCCGCCTGCAAGGGTGATGCCCAAAACCGTCATCGGCTCGGCGGGGAAGTCGAATGTCATCAGCGTGGGAATATCGGTGGTGCCCGCCATCACGAACATGCCGATCATGGCCACCAGCATCAGCACCGATCCAAGGAAGGTATAAAGGAAAAACTTAAACGCCGCATAGATGCGGTTCAACCCGCCCCAAATCCCGATGATCAGGAACATCGGGATCAGCCCAGCCTCGAAGAACAGGTAGAACAGCACCAAATCCAGCGCGCAGAACACGCCCAAAATCATCGTTTCCAGCAGCAGGAAGGCGATCATATAGTCCTTCACGCGGTCGGTCACAGCCCACGTTGACAAGATGGTGATGGGCATTAGGAAGGTGGTCAGCAGCACGAAGGGCAAGGAAATGCCATCGACGCCCATTTTATAGGTTAGCCCCATAATCCAAGGGGCCTCTTCCACAAACTGCATCGCAGTATTGGCAGGGTCAAACCCCACCAGCAGCAAAAGCGATGCCGCAAAGCTGATCAAAGTCGCCAGCAGCGCCAGATACTTGGCGTTGCGCTGGGCCGCCGCATCATTGCCGCGCAAAAACAGCGCAAGGATGATCGCCGCAACCGCAGGGGTAAAGGTGATAAGTGACAGAAGGTTATTCATCGCTTAACGCCCCCCAAACAGCGTCATCCATGTGATCAGGGCGGCAATGCCCAGAACCATGGCAAAAGCATAGGTAAACACATAGCCCGATTGCGCGCGCCCCGCGAGGCGGGTCAGCATTGGGATAATCCCCATCGCAACCCCGTTCAGCGCACCGTCAATCACTGCGCCGTCGCCCTTTGTCCACAATTGGCGGCCAATCCACATAGCAGGGCGCACAAAAATGGCATCGTAAATTTCATCAAAATACCATTTATTCAAAAGGAACTGATACAGCGGCGCTTGCTGGCGTGCCAATGCGCCTGGCAGGCTTGGGTTTTTGATGTAGAACAGCCACGCGAGCGATAGGCCCAGCAGCATGGCGACAAAGGGCGAGACTTTCACCCATTTTGGCACCTCATGCGCGGCGTGCAACACTTCGGCATCAAAGGCGAATTTGGCTGTGCCAGCGGGGGCAGCTTCGGCTGAATGCGCATCCGTTTGTTCTGCGGCCACCGCCTCGCCCTCAACCTTTGCCTCGCCTTCAACCTTTGCTTCGCCTTCGCTATGGGCTGCGTCCGAATGGTGGGCGGCGGCAGGCTCCATAGCGAACCAATCGCGCATTTTCGCCTCGTCGCCGAAGAAGTTGTTAAACCAGATCATGCCCGCAAAAATCGCGCCCAGCGACAGCGCGCCAAGGGGTACCAGCATGACCAAGGGGCTTTCATGCGCATGCTCGTGCGTGTGGGCATCGCCGCGCGGGCTGCCGAAAAAGGTCATAAACATCAGCCGCCACGAATAGAAACTGGTCATCAGCGCGGCTATCACCAGCAAGGCAAAGGCATAGTTGCTGCCGACAAAGGCCGATTCAATCACCGCGTCTTTGGACAGGAAGCCAGCAAAACCGAAATGGGTTAGCGGAATGCCCACGCCCGTGATGGCCAGCGTGCCGATCATCATCATCCAGAACGTGAATGGGATCTTTTTGCGCAAACCGCCGTAATTGCGCATGTCTTGTTCGTGGTGCATCGCGTGGATCACCGACCCCGCGCCAAGGAACAGCATCGCCTTGAAAAACGCATGGGTAAACAAATGGAACATCGCCACAGGATACATGCCCACGCCAGCGGCGACGAACATATACCCCAGTTGCGAGCAGGTGGAATAGGCGATCACGCGTTTGATGTCGTTTTGTACCAGCCCCACCGTGGCCGCGAAAAACGCCGTGGTTGCGCCCACAACAACGATCATATCCTTGGCATAGGGGGCAACTTCATACAGCGGCGACATGCGCGAGACAAGGAACACCCCCGCCGTCACCATGGTTGCCGCGTGGATCAGCGCGGAAACAGGCGTTGGCCCTTCCATCGCGTCGGGCAGCCATGTGTGCAGAAACAATTGCGCCGATTTGCCCATCGCCCCGATGAACAGCAAAACGCCGATCAGGTTGGCCGCGTTCCATTCCGTCCACAAGAAATGCAATTGCGTCTGCGCCAGCTGCGGCGCGGCTGCGAAAATATCGTCGAACTTGACGCTGCCCGTCAGGTAGAACAGCGCGAAAATCCCCAAGGCAAAGCCAAAGTCCCCCACTCGGTTGACGACGAATGCCTTGATGCTGGCGGCATTGGCGGATTCTTTTTTGAAATAGAACCCAATCAAAAGGTAAGACGCAACGCCCACCCCTTCCCAGCCAAAGAACATCTGGATCAAATTGTCAGACGTGACCAGCGCCAGCATGGAAAAGGTAAAGAACGATAGGTACGCGAAAAAACGCGCGCGATACGCCTCGCCCTGCCCCCAGTTATCGTCATGCGCCATGTAGCCGAACGAATATAGGTGCACGAGGGCGGAGACCGAGTTCACCACCACCAGCATGATCGCGGTCATGCGGTCCACACGAATGCCCCAATCGGCCTGCAAACCGCCCGAATCCAAAAACCGCAAAATGGTGATTTGTTGGGTCGTGCCGTCAAAGCCGATGAAAATCATCCATGACAGGATGGCGGCAAGGAACACCAAACCCGTGGCCAGCAATTGCGCGGCCCGCTCGCCCATCAGGCGCCAGCCGAACCCCGCCAGAATGGCCCCAACCAGTGGCGCGAAAAGGATAATCTGTGCCATGGGTTAGCCTTTCATCACGTTTACGTCTTCAACATCGATCGTGCCGCGATTGCGGAAGAACACGACCAGCAAGGCCAGACCAATCGCCGCCTCGGCCGCGGCCACGGTCAGGATGAACATGGTGAAGACCTGCCCCACCAAATCGCCCAGATGCGAGGAAAAGGCGACAAGGTTGATGTTCACCGCCAGCAGCATCAGTTCAATCGACATCAAAATGACGATGATGTTCTTGCGGTTTAGGAAAATGCCAAAGATGCCAATGACGAACAACGCCGCCGTGACAATCAAGTAATGCTCTAGTCCTACCATCGTTCAGTCCCTCTTGGCCTGTGGCCTTTATTCATTGTGGTGCTTGCAAACACGCACCCTACGGCGCGGTTACAACCCCTGCCCCGATTTCACGTCTTTCACTTCCATCGCCTTGGCAGGGTCGCGCCACATTTGGTGCAGCACGTTTTGGCGTTTGACATCGCGGCGGTGGCGCAGGGTCAGCACGATGGCCCCAATCATCGCCACCAGCAGCACCAGCCCCGACAGTTGGAACAGCAGCAGATATTGGTCATACATCAACAGCCCCAGCGCGCGGGTGTTTTCCACCTGCGCCATATCGGGGGTGACAGCGGCGCGCGCGGCCTCGGCCCCGACAGATGTTTGCCAAGCGCCCACAGACAGCACCAATTGCATGATAATCACCACGCCAATCAGCAGGCCAAGGGGCGCGTATTGCGACATCTCGCCCTTCAGTTCGGCAAAATCGATGTCCAGCATCATCACCACGAACAGGAACAAAACCGCCACCGCGCCGACATAGACGATGATCAGCAGCATGGCGACAAATTCCGCCCCCAGCAGCACGAACAGGCCCGATGCCGACAGGAACGCCAAAATCAGCCACAGCACCGAATGCACGGGGTTGCGCGCCAGTGTCACCATAAGGCCCGCCAGAATGGTGATGCTGGCAAAGGCGTAAAAGGCGGTATCGGCCACGGTCATGCTTTGGACTCCTCGGTTTCGGTGAACACGCCTTGCGCGATTTCCAGCGCCTTTTGCATGGCGGGCAGCGCGCCAAAGGCGGCACATTGCAAGATCACTTCGGTGATTTCGCGTTTCGTGGCCCCTGCGGCCAGTGCCTGGGCGATGGTGGGGCGCAACAGCGCCTCGCCACTTGAGCCTTGCACCACAAGGCCCGTCAGCACCACCAAGGTGCGGGTTTTGGCACTCAGCCCGTCGGGGTTATGGGTTTTGCCAAACCATGCCTCTGCCACGTCTTTTGGTAGGGTGGGGAACAGCTTGGCATAGGCCGCCATATCCAGCCCAGCAGGATTGATGCCAGCGGCCATTTTCTGGCCCTGCTCCATCATCTGCGCAAAAAACTGGGTGAACGGGTCTGACATGATTTACCGATAGGGCGCGTCAAGTTCTAGGTTGCGGGCAATTTCCGCCTCCCACCGCGCGCCGTTCGACAAGAGTTTCGCCTTGTCATAGAACAATTCTTCGCGCGTCTCAGTCGCAAATTCGAAATTCGGGCCTTCGACAATGGCATCCACAGGGCAAGCCTCTTGGCAGAAGCCGCAGTAGATGCATTTGGTCATGTCAATGTCATAGCGGGTGGTGCGGCGGCTACCATCATCGCGCGGCTCTGCATCGATGGTGATGGCTTGGGCAGGGCAAACCGCCTCGCACAGTTTGCAGGCGATGCAGCGTTCCTCACCGTTCGGATAACGGCGCAGGGCATGTTCACCGCGAAAACGCGGCGACAGCGGCCCCTTTTCGTGCGGGTAATTCAGCGTGGCCTTGGGGGCGACAAAGTATTTCAACCCAAGGCCAAAGCCTTTGATAAAATCCCACAAAAGGAAGTACTTCGTGGCGCGTGCCCAGTCAATTTTGGTATCGGCGGTGTGCGTCATGTTAGGCCCCGATCTTTTGTTCAAGATGTTCAACGCGCTTGTCGATCTGCCCGATCACAGAGGCCAGCCCAAACATCATGGTCTGCTGGCCCAAAAGGTCAGAATGTAGGGTGTCAAAACTCTCTTTGGTTTGCGATTTAAAGCTTGCCAAATCGCCGCGCAGTTCGCCCAGTTCCTCGCGGATCAGGCGCAGTTGTTCCAAAACCAAGTTGTCAACTGAAGAAGCCATCATCACCCCCCAATCGCCCAGCGGGCCCAAAAGCCGCCCGCCACTTCGAATTTCGCCAAGAAGGCCACGATCACAACCCAGCCCAGCGACAGCGGCAGGAATATTTTCCAGCCAATGCGCATCAGTTGGTCATAGCGGTAGCGCGGCGTAATCGCCTTGACCATGGCAAAGACAAAGAACAGCGCCGCCATTTTGATGATCATCCAGTGCGTGCCATCTGGCAGCCCTTCGATGGGCGACAGCCAGCCGCCAAAGAACAAAACCGCCATCAGCGCGCACATCAGCACCACGGCCATGAGTTCGCCAATCATAAACAGCAGAAACGGGGTGGATGAATATTCCACCTGATAGCCTGCGACCAGTTCCGACTCCGCTTCGGGCAAGTCAAACGGCGGGCGGTTGGTTTCGGCTAGCGCCGAGATGAGGAACAGGAAAAACATCGGGAAATGCGGCAGGATATACCAAGACAGCAGCCCTGCCCCATCTTGCGCGCGAACGATTTCGGAAAAGTTCATCGACCCTGTCGAGATGATGATGCCGATAATAATCAGGCCCAGCGACACCTCGTAGGAAATCATCTGCGCGGCAGATCGCAAAGACCCAAGGAACGGGTATTTCGAGTTTGACGCCCAACCGCCCATGATAATGCCGTAAACTTCCAGTGACGACACCGCAAAGACGAACAGAATGGCGACATTCATATCTGAAATCACCCAGCCTTCGTTCCATGGGATCACCACCCATGCGATGACAGGCAGAATGAACGACAGCAGAGGGGCCAAGAAATAGACAGTGCGATCCGCCCCTGCGGGAACGACGATTTCTTTGACGATATATTTCAGAAAATCGGCAAAAGATTGCAGCAGGCCAAAGGGGCCCACCACGTT
>JAIXVS010000122.1 GCA_027482795.1 Rhodobacter sp. | reverse complement strand
GGCGATGCAATTCTAACGCCCAACCTGCTGCCGATCCGCGAGTTGACGCACGAGGCGCTGCTTGCTGAAACGCTGTTGTCTTTGCGCAAATCGGTGGGGGCAGGATTGCCCTTGTTTGTACTGCGCGCCGAAACCGATATGGCCGCCAGCGCGGGTGATTTGGGCAAGGTTTTGGCGATGACGAACCTAGAGAAAGCCTTGCAAAATCACGGTGCCGCTGCCGCCCGCCTTGGCCGCCCTGCCAAGGTGGCGGCAGTGTGTTTGGATTATTGCCTAGAGGATATTTCGGGCGACGGGGCCGCTTACCGCGATGGGATCATTGCTGTGATGGCGCAAATCACGCAATCTTTGGGCCGCCTTGGCGCGCCGCGCCCTATTTTCCTTGCAGGGTTTGATTGCGGCACGCAAATCATCACCACAGGGGCCGCGCTGGATGGCCAGTGGGATCTATCTTGGAACCACGGCGATCATCCGCTGGTTTGCACGGGGCCAAGCTATGCCTATGCAATTGACGATACAGGCCGTCTGACCGATGCAGGCCGCCGCGCCAAGGCCGAGATGTCGGCGCAGGCACTGCTGGCCAGCGAGGGCGGCGCGGATTGGCACTGCCCCACCATCCAACTGGCCGAACGACTGGGCAGTGACATTCGCCTAACCTGCGCGGCGATGGACGGGCTGGTGATTGACAAAGCTGACCCGTTCGATGCGGGCGCGCTGGCGGGTTTTCGGCTGGACGGCGTGACTAACAAGGCCCGCATCACAAAGGTCGAGGTTGACCCAAAAGACAAGCGCGCGGTGATCTTGCGCTGTTCATCCCGCCCAGAAGGCGAGGTGTACGTGGCCTATGCCCATGGCGCGGCCCCGCGCAAGGGCGCGCATGACTATCCCGCCAATGCGGGGGCTTTGCGCGATGAATGGGCAGCGCAGGGCACCCATGGCCCGCTGCACCGCTGGGCGCTGCCCGCGCGCCTGCGCCTGACGGATGGCGTCTGATGGGGTTTGATGCGGCCAGTATCGCGGGCGATAACATCGCCGTGATTTGGGTGGATGACATGATTGATGTCTTCACGTGGCGCAATGCCTTTGGCATCCCGATCTTGACCCCAAACCTTGATCGTTTGATGGCGGCGGGTGTGCGCTTTGGCAATGCCTATGCCACGGTGCCGCTGTGCGCGCCCTGCCGCGCGGAACTTGCTACGGGCCTGTCGCCGTTTCGCACGGGGCTGGTGGATTTGAACCGCTTTTGGAGGCAGGTTTTGCCGCCCGAAAAGGCATGGGCCTATGATCTGCGCCGCGCAGGGTTTTACACCTTTACCACGGGTAAGGTGGACGCCACCTATCGCCCCATGCCCGAAAAATACCGCCGCGTGCTGTTTCACGAAGATGTCCCCTGCGCCGACAAAAACGGGCGCACCCACATCAAAGAATACCTTGATCGCGGCCCGGGCATTAAGGGGGTCAACCACCCGAACGATGACGGGGCCCAAGATCATTTGTTTTTTGATTACGATGTGGCGCAAAATGCCATTGACCTTTTGGGCCGCGCCGACCCCGCCCGCAGGCATCTGATTCAACTGGGCTTTAAGCATCCGCATTACAATCTGGAATGCCCAGACCGCTTTTATCAGATGTATGATGCAGCCGCCATTCGCTGGCCCGAAATCGCTGCGGCCGAAGATTACTATGGCCCCCAGCAGGGCTTTGCCGTGTATGAAGCGGCCTATATCGCCAATGGCAATTGGACACCCGAAAAGGCGGGCGATGAAGGTTGGCGGCAAGTGGTGCGCGCCTATTTTGCCGCGATTTCCCATGTCGATCATGAAATTGGGCGGTTTTTGGATGCCCTTGCCGCATCCCCCTTGGGCGATAAGACCGCGGTGATTTTCCTGTCTGACAACGGGTTCAACCTTGGCAATCACGACAGCTTTCACAAGATGAGCCAGTGGGACAGCGCGGCGCATGTGCCCTTTGGCATATATTCGCCGCGCATGGCGGGGCAGGGGCGGGTGATTGACACCCCCGTATCCCTGCACAATTTTGCCAAAACGGTGATGCAGCTTGCTGGCCTGCCGCCGCGCCCAGATTGGGTGTCGGGGCAAAGCCTGCTGCCGCTTTTGGATGCCAGCTTTGGCACCTATGATTACAGCAAATCGCCCGTCACATCGGTGTTTGGCACGCTATCGGTGCGCCCATCGGTCGCGGGGTATGAGCAGTACCGCTATTTCCGTTACCCCAACGGCGAAGAACATATCTACGATATTGTCGCCGATCCCGGCGAGACGACAAACCTTATCGCCAGCGCGCCGTTGGAGTTCTTGCGCAGCGAGTTGGTGCGCGGCGCGCTGGATTTGGGGCTGGATCTGCGCGGCTATGAAAACCCCGCAGATGGCGTGAATGCGATGATGGCGGTCGATGGCTCGGTCGTGCTGGAAGGCACGCGCGGCGGCGACAGCTATTGGGCTTATGGCGCGGATGCCGAGAAAATCCGCGAGTCTAAAGACGGGGGCAATGACACGCTGTGGTACATGGGCGGGCCTGACAATTACGTGCTGCATTGCCCGATGAATGTGGAAAATATCCGCATCGCCACAGTGGTTGCGCGGCACGAGACAAACCCAAAAGACGAAGGCCGCACCCTGCGTATCGTCGCCCATCCCGACAGCCCGATCCATTTTGAAACATCCGAGCGTGTTCTGGTCGATGTGCGCGGATCGCGTGGGGATGATGTGCTGATCGGTCCCAAATACGGCGGGGCCACGTTTTATGGCGGGGATGGGGATGACAGCCTGATCGCCATTGCCAAACTGCCCACCGCGCGCCACGCCTTTTACGGCGGGGCGGGGAACGATCATCTGCAAGGCGGCGGCGGGCGTGACACGCTGGATGGCGGCACGGGGGATGATACGATTTACGCAGGCGACGGGCGCAATTTGATTTTCGCAGGCCACGGCAATGATTGGATCGAGGGGGGGGACAGCTCTTCGGTTATTCATACTGGGCCCGGGCGCAACCGCGTGAAATTGGGGCGCGGCAATGACACGCTGCATATCGGCACGGGGGTTTCCCATGTGGCGACTGCGGGCGGCAACACGGTATTTGTGCCTGCTTATGGCGGCGTGACCCTAGTGGATGTATGGGCGGCGGGGCAGGTGTATGATTTCAGCGCTTGGCCGCAAAAACCCAGCCTGACGCGCCACGGCGATGTGGCGGAATTCACGCTTGGCCTGTCGATCCTGCGGGTGCTGGGCGTGGCTGCGGGGGCCGATGTTTTGGCCCAAATGCGCTGGGGGCAGGGCGGCTGACTGCCTAAATCGGCAGCAGCCCCATAAAAAGTTGCGCTTTGCCGCAAAGATTCATGCAAGGGCTGCATTGACCTTAGCGCGCGCGCGCCGTTTATTCGCTGCAACGCAGAAAGCCAATTAACGGAGCCGCCATGACCGACCCTATCCCCCAATACGCCCTGCGCGTTCAGTGCCAATCAACACGCGGCATTGTGGCCGCGATTTCAGGGTTTCTGGCCGACCAGTCGTGCAACATCACCGATTCTGCGCAGTTTGATGATATTGGCACGGGCAACTTTTTTATGCGCATCAGCTTTCGCTCGGAAGGCGGGCGCGATCTGGCGGCGCTGAAGGCGGGCTTTGCGCCTGTGGCCGAAAAATTCGCCATGCAGTCCGATTTCTTTGACGAAACGGTGAAACGCAAAGTGGTCATCATGGTGTCACGCTTTGGTCACTGCCTGAACGATCTGCTGTACCGCTCGCGCATTGGCGCGCTGCCTGTGGAAATTGTGGCCGTGATTTCCAACCATATGGATTACCAAAAAGTCGTGGTAAATCAGGATATTCCCTATTTCTGCATCAAGGTGACCCCGCAGAACAAAGCGCAGGCCGAGGCCGAGCAGATGCGCATTGTGCAGGACGCAGGGGCCGAATTGATCGTGCTGGCGCGCTATATGCAGGTTTTGTCGGATGAAATGTGCCAGCGTTTTTCGGGGCGGATCATCAACATTCACCATTCTTTCCTGCCCAGCTTTAAGGGCGCAAACCCCTATAAACAGGCGTTTGAAAAGGGGGTGAAGCTGATTGGCGCGACCTCGCACTACGTCACCGCCGATTTGGACGAAGGCCCGATTATCGAACAAGACATCATCCGCGTGACCCACGCCCAGTCGAATGACGACTACGTCAGCTTAGGGCGCGATGTCGAGGCGCAGGTACTCTCCCGCGCCGTCCACGCCCATGTGCGCGGGCGTGTGTTTATCAACGGGCATAAGACGGTAGTGTTTCCCGCAAGTCCCGGCAGTTATGCGAGCGAGAGGATGGGGTAGGGGCCACCCTTACCCACACTTCGAATTCCCACAACTCCCACAGGTCATGCACCCTTCCACCATCCGCAAATCAAACGATCCGCAGCTATCGCAGCTGGCCCTTGGCCCGTCACCAACCGCCACCGCCTGCGCCTTTGGGTCAGATTTCAGGCCCAGCCCTTCGCCTGCGATAAAGCCGATCGCGACGAGGTGCTGTTCAATGACCCCGCCAATCGCGGCTAGTATCGACGGGATATAGGCCCCGTTCACCCAAGCCCCGCCGCGCGGGTCGAAAACGGCTTTGAGTTCCTCGACCACAAAAGACACATCCCCGCCACGGCGGAACACGGCGGAGATCATCCGCGTCAGTGCCACGGTCCACGCGAAATGTTCCATGTTTTTTGAGTTGATAAACACCTCAAACGGGCGGCGGTGGCCTGCGATGACCGTGTCGTTGATGGTGATGTATAGGGCGTGTTCGCTGATGGGCCATTTCACCTTATACGTGCTGCCTTCCAGCGCGGCGGGGCGTTCCAGCGGTTCGGATAGATACACCACTTCGCCCATTGGCGGCGTCGTTTCGGGCGTGGTGGTGGCCACGGGTTTGCTGTCGGATACTGTCAACACCGATCCTGTCACCGCATTGGGGCGGTAGGTGGTGCAGCCTTTGCAGCCCGTATCCCACGCGGCCATGTACACCTCGGCAAAATCGTCAAAGCTGATGTCTTCGGGGCAGTTGATGGTTTTGGAAATCGAACTGTCGATCCATTTTTGCGCGGCTGCCTGCATTTTCACATGGTCTAATGGCGGCAAGGTTTGGGCGTTGACGAAGTAATCGGGCAGGGCGGCATCGCCGTGCATCTCGCGCCATTTGGCAACGGCGTAATCGACGACCTCTTCCTCGGTGCGGCTGCCATCCTTTTGTAGCACTTTGCGGGTATAGGCATAGGCGAATACGGGTTCGATGCCCGAAGAGACATTGCCTGCATAGAGCGAAATTGTGCCAGTGGGCGCGATAGATGTCAGCAAGGCATTACGTATGCCATGGGCGGCGATGTCCTGCCGCACATCCGCGTCCATCCCCCGCATCGTTCCCGATGCCAGATATTTTTCCGCGTCAAACAGTGGGAAGGCCCCCTTTTCGCGCGCCAAATCAACCGATGCCAAGTAGGCGCTGCGGGCGATGGCGTGCATCCAATCGTCGCACTGGCGGGCGGCGTCATCGCTGCCATAGCGCAGGCCCAGCATCAGAAGGGCATCGGCCAGACCCGTCACGCCAAGGCCAATGCGGCGTTTCGCCTGCGCCTCGGCCGCCTGCTGCGGCAAGGGAAAGCGGCTGGCATCAACGACGTTATCCATCATCCGCACGGCGGTGCGCACCAAATCGTCCAAGGCGGCTGTGTCCATCTGCGCGGCTGGGGTAAAAGCATCCTTGACCAGCACGGCCAAATTGATGCTGCCCAAAAGGCAGGCCCCATAGGGCGGCAAGGGCTGCTCGCCGCAGGGGTTGGTGGCCGCGATGGTTTCGACGTAATTCAGGTTATTCGCCGCATTGATGCGGTCGATGAAAATCACGCCAGGTTCGGCAAAATCATAGGTGTTGCGCATGATCTTGTTCCACAAATCGCGCGCTTGCACGGTTTGGTAAACGCGCCCGCCATGGGTTAAATCCCATGGGCCATCGGCCTTTACCGCATCCATAAACGGGTCTGTCACCAGTACAGAAAGGTTGAACATCCGCAGGCGGGCGGGGTCGCGTTTCGCCTCGATAAACGCTTCGATATCGGGGTGATCGCAGCGCAGCGTGGCCATCATCGCCCCGCGCCGCGACCCCGCCGACATAATCGTGCGGCACATCGCATCCCACACATCCATGAATGACAAGGGGCCAGAGGCATCGGCGGCCACGCCCATAACTGCGGCCCCGCGCGGGCGGATCGTGGAAAAATCATAGCCAATGCCGCCGCCCTGCTGCATGGTCAGCGCCGCCTCGCGCAGCGCGTCGAAAATGCCGCCCATACTGTCGGGGATCGTGCCCATGACAAAGCAGTTGAACAGCGTCACCGACCGCCCCGTGCCCGCTCCTGCAATAATGCGGCCTGCGGGCAGGTATTTAAACCCTTCAAGGGCTGCGTAAAACTTATCCTCCCACGCAGCGGGGTCTTGTTCCACCGATGCCAAATCCCGCGCCACGCGCCGCCATGTGTCTTGCACTGTGGCATCGATAGCCGCGCCGCTGGCATCCTTTAGGCGGTATTTCATATCCCAAATTTGGGCAGCAATTGGCGCGGAAAAGCTGGACATAATCCCCCCTAAGACAGAACAAAGATGTGGTGGCGGCAGCAGGCAGAGACGCAAGATAACGCTTGCTTTGCCCGTGGGCAAGCGAAAGACGCGCCCTTGTTGCCGCAGCAAATCAGGTTATGTTCAGCGCCAGCCAAAGGGGGAATCGTGGCGCATTTGAATATCATTAAGCTGTGTGTCGGGGCCAGTTCTGTTGAAGACCTAGAGGCATGGCAGCGCCAAAACGCCCCCTATTGGGCCAAAGGCACCGCGCAGCACATCACGCGCATGTACCCCAAGCGCGACGCTGATATTTTGGGCGGCGGTAGCCTGTATTGGGTGATTAAGGGCGAGGTTTTGGCGCGGCAAGAGATTTTGGATTTCGCCCCCGTGCAAGGGGCCGATGGCATTTCGCGCTGCGCCTTTGTTCTGAATGCGCAGATCATCCGCACCCATCCCGCCCCTCGCCGCGCCTTTCAGGGCTGGCGCTATCTAGAGGCGAAAGACAGCCCGCCCGATCTGCCGCGGGGCCGCGCGGCTGAGGCACCCTTGCCGCAGGAATTGGCCCGCGCCTTGGCCGAAATGGGCCTGCGCTAAAGCCCTAGCTTAGCCAGCAGCGCCGCGCGCGCATCTTCCAGCCCCGACCAATCCGCGCGCAGGCTGGCGTAAAGCGTGGCTTGGCTTTGGTGGATCACCGCGTCTTGCAGCACCTTTAGGTGGTTGGCACGCAGTGTCTCGCCCGATGACGTTATATCGGCAATCGCCTCGGCAGTGCCGTTTTTGACCGTGCCTTCGGTGGCCCCCTGACTGTCAACCAGTTGATAATCGGCCACGCCTTGCGCCGTCAGATAATCTCGCACCAGCCTGTGGTATTTGGTCGCAATGCGCAAACGGAACCCGTGGGCGGCGCGAAAGGCGGCTGCGGTTGCATCCAGATCATCAATCGTTTCCACATCAATCCACACGGCGGGCACGGCCAAGATCAGGTCTGCATGGCCAAAGCCCATTTCGGCCAGTTCCTGCGCCTGCATCTGCCAATCGGCCAGCTTGTCGCGCAGCAAATCGCTGCCCGTCACACCCAAATGGATGCGCCCTGCGGCCAATTCGCGCGGGATTTCGCCAGCGGACAGCAGGACGAGTTCTAACCCATCCATGCCCTCAACCCTGCCCGCATATTCGCGCGCCTCGCCAGATTGGCGCATGGCAAGCCCGCGCGCGCCGAACCAATCAAAGGTCTGCTCCATCAACCGCCCCTTGGACGGAACCCCAATTTTCAAGGATTTGGTCATGCTAAGGCCCCCCGCAAGGCGGCCACCAAATGCGGGCGGATCACGCCGCCCACCGCAGGGATAGACCGCCCGCCGCCCAAAACTTGGGTCAATGCATCATAGCGCCCGCCGCTGGCATAGGGCGGCAAGTGCGCCGCACCCGTAAAGGCAAACACAAACCCGTCATAATATTCCATCGAGGCGCGGCCAAGGCTTGCCTCAAAGGGCAGGCTGGCCGTATCCACGCCGCGCGCGCGCAGGGCGTCAAGGCGCTGGGCGAAGCGGTGGGTTGCCGCCGTTAGGCTGGGCATCTGAGTGGCCATGGTTTGCAACTGGCTCAACGCGTCATCGCTAGGGGCGGCCAGCGACAAAAGTGCGGTCAGCAAATCGGCCTCGCCTGCGGGGATAGGTGGCGCTTTGGCATCTTCCAGCAGGGCATGTGCGCGCGCGGCAATCTCACCCTCGCTGCGCAGGCCGATCATGGGGGCGGCGTTGGCAATTTGGGCGGCGATGTCGCCATCAGACAGGCGCTGCAACAGCGCGCCGCGGGTTGCTGATACGGGGCTGCGACCCGAAAATCGGTTCAGCAGCGCCAGAAAACGCTGCGGTCGCCAGATATGGCGCAAAAGCGCAGCTTTGCGGGCGGGAGTTGTGGTAAGACCCCGCACGGCCGCCAGCAAAATGCCCATATCCCCCGTCACGGCGCGCAACGGCAGGCCCGCCAGCGCGCCCGCAATTAGGGCAAAAACCTCGGCATCGGCGGCCTCGGGCGCGGTGCGATCGAACACCTCGAACCCAACTTGCAGATATTCGGGCGGGCGCGCGCCGCTGGCATCGGTCACATGATCTTGGGCGCGAAACACCTCGCCCATATAGCAATAGCGCGCAGGATCGGCCCCGCCCCGCATATGAGCCTGCACCACGGGAACCGTGAAATCGGGGCGCAGCATCATTTCGCCGCGCACAGGGTCGTGGGTGACATAGGCACGCGCGCGAATGTCTTCGCCATAAAGGTCTAGCAGCGTTTCGGCAGGCAAAAGAATATCTGCATCCACAGGCACAGCGCCCGCCGCCTGAAACATTGTGAACAAGCGGTCAGCTTCACTGCGAATTGCCGATTTGGATACCATGCGCCCGTTACTTCCCGCCGCCAAGCATCTTTTGCACCGCAGCCACCAGATCGCCGCGCGGCACTTCCACCTGCGCGGGGCGGTCTTTCCATTCTTCTAGCGTGGCGTTTTGGGCGATTTGCGATCCCAGGATCAGGTCTTTCAGAACGACCGTTCCCTTTGCCGCTTCGTCCCCGCCTTGGATAACTGCAATGGGGCTGGCGCGCTTGTCGGCGTATTTCAGTTGGTTGCCAAATTGCTTGGGGTTGCCAAAGTAAACTTCGGCGCGGATACCTGCGGCACGCAAATCGCCGACCATGGCCATATAATCGGCCATGCGGTCGCGGTCCATCACAGTGACCACAACAGGCCCCGCGCTGTCCTTAGCGCCCCGCCCCTTGGCCGCCAGCGCCGCAAGCAGGCGATCCACGCCTATGGACACACCCGTGGCAGGCACGGCTTGGCCTGTAAAGCGCTTGACCAAATCGTCATACCGCCCACCGCCTGCGACCGAGCCAAACTGCCGCTTGCGGCCCTTTTCATCAAGGATTTCAAAGGTCAACTCGGCCTCGTAAACGGGGCCAGTGTAATAGCCAAGCCCGCGAACGACGCCTGGATCAAGGATAATGCGGTCAGGGCCGTAGCCTTGGGCTGAGAGTAGAGCGGCGATTTCTTCCAGTTCGTTTATGCCTTCCATGCCCCGTGGGGACTTCGCAAGATGTGATCTCAATCCAGCGATGGTTGCAGCATTATTTTCAAGACGTTGCATTAGAACTGTGGTCACCCACAACGCCTGCACGTATTCTAAGCCTGCGCCACTAGTAAAATCCCCTGACTCGTCTTTCCGACCCGTGGTAAGCAATTGTTCGACGCCAGATTGACCGAGGCGATCAATTTTGTCGATTGCGCGTACGGCGATTCCACGCTCGTGAGCTTTGAAATCAAGGTTTTCTGGATCAAGGAGGCCAACACACTCCATGATACCGTCCAATACTTTACGATTGTTCACCTTTATCACATAATCGCCGCGCTCAATCCCCGCAGCCTCTAGGGCATCGGCCAGCATGGCGCAAATCTCGGCGTCAGCGGCCACGCTCGCCGCCCCCACCGTATCGGCATCGCATTGATAAAACTGGCGAAACCGCCCTGGCCCTGGTTTTTCATTGCGCCAAACAGGGCCAAAGGCATAGCGGCGGTAGGGGGTGGGCAGATCGTTGCGGTATTGGGCCGCCACGCGGGCCAAGGGCGCGGTCAGATCATAGCGCAGGGCCAACCAATCGCCGCCCGCCTGATCGCCCTCGCCTTCATTTTCCTGCCAGCCAAAAACGCCTTCATTGGGCCTGTCCACATCGGGCAGAAACTTGCCCAAGGCTTCTACCGTTTCCACCGCGCTGGTTTCCAACGGGTCAAAGCCATAGCGATGATACACTGCCGTAATTGCCGCCAGCATATCGCGGCGCGCGGTGACTTCCGCGCCAAAGTAATCGCGAAATCCGCGCGGGGTTTCTGCGCGCGGGCGGCGTTCGGCCTTTGGTTTTTTGCCGTCAGACATGGCTTTACCCTTTGGTTTTTCTGCAACCTGCTGTAGCGGATGGGCAGCGGCGGGGCAAGTAGCGGGGCGCGTATGACCAATATCACTGCACTAGAGGAACGCATTGCGCATCTGATCCGCGCGGTCGATGATTTATCGGACATTGTCGCTGCGCAGGCGCGCGAGATTGACCGCCTGACACGGCTCACCGAAATGCTTGCCCTACGCGAGGCGCAGCGCGAAGAGGGCGGGCTTGACGCGCCCGCCGCCAATGTGCGCCCCCCGCATTGGTAATTTTGCCAACTGCGCCTTGTATGCGGGTGCCATAGGGGCCACATTGCGGGCATGAGCAACCTTCCCACCGCCCCAAAAACCGACCTTAACCACGAGATTGCCGATTTGGCCCGTGCCTATCGGCGCGCGAACGGCCCAATCATTACGGTCATGCAGCGCTTTGGCGGTACGCTGGAAACGCAGATGAACAGCTTACCGCCGCAGTTTCGCGCGCAGATCGAAAGGGCGATTGTTGCGGCCC
Organism: Rhodobacter sp.; assembly: GCA_027482795.1. Lineage (GTDB taxonomy): Bacteria > Pseudomonadota > Alphaproteobacteria > Rhodobacterales > Rhodobacteraceae > Cypionkella. The sequence goes on along the minus strand of JAIXVS010000122.1, from coordinate 8,517 downwards.
TGACGCGGGCGCATGTCATAGCTGGGCATACCGAAAAAGGCCCCCAACTTGGCCGTAGCGGGGTGATGGCGGCGGCCATGGCCACGGGCGCTGCTGGCGGGGCGGGCGGGCTTGCCAGCTCGCTTATGGAATTGCCGGTAACCATCACCGTTTTTCTTCATGCCATCCGGGCCGAGGCGCGCAGCGCTGGCTTTGATCCCGATAGCGATGGTATCCGCGCCGCCTGCCTAGAGGTGTTTTCCGATGCGAGCCCGCTGCGCCAAGATGATGGGATGAACACGGCCTTTCTATCCGCGCGCCTTGCGCTGACGGGGCCTGCAGTGCACAAAATCATCGCCACTGTCGCCCCGCGTCTGGCACTGGTGCTGGGGCAAAAGCTGGCCGCGCAAACAGTGCCAGTGTTAGGCGCAGCATCGGGGGCGGCGATCAACGCGGCCTATGTGTCCTACTATGCCGAAATTGCCCGCATCCGCTTTGCCCTAATGCGCCTTGCCCAAAGCCACGGCGGCGAGGCGGTGGCCAAGGCATTTGAAGCGGCCTGCGCGCCCAAAATCACAAAAGCGCGCTAAGCTTCTTCTCTTTTTTGAAAATATCCCGGGGGTGAACCTGTTTGCCCCTTTGCAAACAGGTTAGGGGGCTGGCCCCCTTTACGCCGTCTGCCGCGCAAGCCATTCGGTCAATACTTCGCGCACCGTTTCTGCGCCGCTTGTCCTTGCACCATCAATCACCTTTTGCGCTGCGGCTAAATCCACGCTGCGCAGCACTTCTTTGACGGGGCCAATCGAGGCTGGGCGCATCGACAGATTTCGCAGGCCAATGGCGGCAAAGGCCAACGCCTCTAGCGGGCGGCCAGCATCTTCGCCGCAGAAAGAGAGGCGTGTGTTGGATGCCGCGCAGCGCGCGATGACAAATTGCAAGAAGGTTAGAAATGATGTGTTCAAAACATCATAGCGCTTGCGTACGCGCTCATTCTCGCGGTCGGCGGCAAAGAAGAACTGCTTTAGGTCATTCCCGCCGATGGAAATGAAATCGGCCATCTGAAAGAATGCATCGGGCGCATAGGCAAGGCTGGGCATTTCCAACATCGCGCCGATTTCTAACTTTTCGGGAACCTCGTGGCCCAAAGATTTTTCGCGGTGAATTTCGCGCAGCAGCAGCCCGCGCGCGGCCTGAAATTCGGAAAATTCGGCCACAAAGGGAAACATCACCTGCAAAGGCCGCCCTGCCGCCGCGCGGATCAGCGCCTGCAACTGCATCCGCAATACGCCCGGTTTATCCAACCCCACGCGGATGGCGCGCCAGCCCATGGCGGGGTTCGGCTCGTCTTGCGGTTTCATATAGGGCAGCACTTTGTCGCTGCCGATATCCAGCGTGCGAAAGGCGACGGGCAGGCCTTTGGATGCCTCCATCACGCGCGAATACAGGGCCACCAGTTCCTCGCGGCGCGGCATTTGGCTGCGCACCAGAAATTGCAATTCGGTGCGAAACAGGCCCACGCCTTCGGCGCCCGACCCAACAAGCGAAGGCAAATCGGCCATCAGCCCTGCGTTCATTTGCAGACCAATGCGCACCCCGTCCCGCGTGGTGGCGGGCAAATCGCGCAAGGATGCAAAGCGTTCTTGCGCCTTGGCTTGCATCGCGATTTTGTCGCGGAAACTGCGCGCAACCGTGTCTTCGGGGCGTAGATGGGCGATGCCCTGATCGCCGTCAACCAGTATCGGATCGCCGTTCAGCGCCTCGGTTGTGACGCGTTCGGCGTGGATCACCATCGGAATGGCCAGCGCGCGCGCCACAATGGCGGCGTGGCTACCGACGGAACCTTCTTCTAGGACAACGCCCTTTAACTTGCGGCCATATTCCAGCAATTCGGCAGGGCCGATGTTGCGCGCCACAAGGATAGGGTTTTCGGGCATGGCCGCGCCCGTATCGCTGCCTTGGCCCGTTAGAATGCGCAGCAGGCGGTTGGACAGATCGTCCAAATCATGCAGCCGTTCGCGCAGGTAAGCATCAGGCACGTTTTCCAGCCGTGCGCGCGCTGTGGCCTGTTCTTTGGCAACGGCGGCTTCGGCGGACAAACCGCTTGCGATGTCTTCTTCCATCCGCCGCAGCCAACCACGCGAATGGGCAAACATGCGGTAGGCTTCCAGTACCTGCTTTTGCTCTTTGTCCAAAGATTCGGCGGCCAGCAGATCATCGACAGAAACGCGAAGTTCCCCTACAGCGGCGCGGATGCGTTCGAGTTCGTACAGCGGGTCATCGGCCACGGGGTTGGTCACAACCACCCGCGCCTCGTGCAGCCAAACGCGGCCCTCTGCTGCGCCCTCTTGCCCCGTGCTGCCGCGAAACAGCACGGGCAGTGTATGCAGCAATGCCATGCCTGTACCCACGCCCGCAAATGCGCCCAGTTCGGTCATTTCGGCCAGCACCATGGCGACGACTTCTAGCGCGTCAACCTCGTCTTCGGAAAACTGCCGCGCGGTTTTGGATTGCACCACCAGCACGCCCAAACGTTCGCCCACGCGCTGGATCGGCACGCCAAGGAAAGATGAATAAATCTCTTCGCCCGTTTCTGGCATAAACCGAAAGCCCTTTTCGGCGGGTGCATTGGCGGTGTTCACAGGCAGGCCCGTGCGGCCCACGCGGCCCACCAGCCCCTCACCCAGCTTCATGCGGGTTTTATGAACGGCGGTTTTCTTTAGCCCTTCGGTCGCACACAGTTCCAGCGTTTCAGCATCGCGGAACAGATAGATTGAGCATACCTCTGTCTCCATCGAATCGGCGATAAGATGGGTGATTTGGTCTAGGCGGTCTTGCCCCTTGGCCTTAGTGGCCAAGACATCGCGCAACCTGCGGAGGAGTTTTCGACTGTCACTGTCCGTGCGTTCTGCTGGCATGTTGCGCCCCTTGTTCGCTGCACTATAGGCGATGCCGCGCGAAAAGGGGAGTGGGGAAAGCCCGTTAAAGTTACCCCGCGTGCAACAGCGGTCTTTGCGCAGTTACTGCGCGCGGGCCAAGATCCCGCGAGCGGTGCGGATGGCCAGCGCGGCAATGGTCAGCGATGGGTTGGCCGCGCCAGAGGTGGGCAGAACGGATGCATCGCAAATGATCAGATTGTCCAGATCATGCGCTCGGCAATTGGTATCGACCACGCTGGTTTGCGGGTTATTCCCCATCCGCGCTGTGCCGCATTGATGCGATGGCGTGCGCTTTTCAAAGGTTTTGGACATGACAATCGGCCAGCCCATTTTGCGCAGCAACGCCTTCAGCTTGGCATTCAACGCCAAATGCGCCGCCCAATTGGTACGCTGCCATTTCAGCATGATCTGCCCATCTTTCAGCGTGACGCGGCTTTCCGCGCTGGGCAGGTCTTCGGACATGGTCATCAGATGCACGGAATGGTCGGCGACCCAAGTGGCCAGCCACAGGGGCAGTTTGGTTTCTGCCGCCATAATCTGCCCCGTGATCCGCCCCAGCATTTGCACATTGCCAAGGGGCTCGCCGTTCGGCCCGCCTGTCAGATACCAATCGTTCAACTGGATGGTTTTCTCATAGACACTGCGGTTGCGGCGAAACGGATTGACGCCGATGATGGCCGTGATGTTGTGGTTCATAAAGTTACGCCCCACTTGATCCGAGGCATTGGCCAGCCCGTTGGGGTGGTCTGCGTTGCCAGATGCCAGCAGCAGCGCCGCCGATTTCACCGCCCCCATGCATAGGCACACCAGCGGGGCGGACATGGTTTTATCCACGCCGTCATGGGTGTATTGCACGCCCGTAATCTGCCGCCCTTTGGCATGAAGGCGCGTGACCATCGCCCCCGTGATCAGCGTAACATTGGGGTACTTCAAGGCCTGAGCAAGGCCGATGGTTTCCGCGTCCATCTTGCCGCCGCGTGTGTTGGGAAAGCCGTCAAACGTCTGCGCGCCGCCCTTTAGCCAAAGGTCAATATCCACGCCCAAAGGCAGGGCGCTGGGGGAAAGGCCCTGCGCGCGCATCCTGTCCATCAGGTCGATCATATCAGGTTCATGCGGCACGGGGGGGTGCGGGTAGGGGCCAGAATGGGGCGGCTCGGTGACATCGCCAGCCACATCGCCGCGCACCTGGTACAGGGTTTCGGCGGCCTGATAATCGGGTTCAAATTCGGCATAGGTAATTGGCCAGCCGGGGGCCGTGCCTTCCATATGCTTTAGCGGGCTGAAATCCTGTTCACGGTAGCGCATCAGCACCGCGCCATAGAATTTCGAATTGCCGCCGGGGTGATAGTAATTGTTAGGCTGAAACGTGCCGCCCGCCTCGTCTAGCCAAACTTCGCGCGGGTTGAAATGCCCTGTGAAAACAGCGGCCCCATCGCGGCATTCGGGGCTGTCGCGCAGAAAATCGCCGCGTTCAAGAATTACGATGTTCTTGCCCGATGGCGCAAGCTGCGCGGCCAGTGTCGCGCCGCCCATGCCAGAGCCAAGGATCAGGATATCGGGTGTTGTGGCAGATTTATCTTCAGACATAGGGCCGCCTTTCGGTTTGGCCCTACGCTAGCGCAAGGTTGGGTTGGCGCAAGATCAAAGTCGCGCGGCGCCTACGCCTTCTCCAACCCAAACGCATCATGCAGCGCCTGCACCGCCAGTTCCATATACTTGCGGTCGATCAGAACCGAGATCTTGATTTCGGACGTGGCGATGACTTTGATATTCACATTCTCGGATGCCAGTGCCTTGAACATGGTGGCTGCAACACCCGCGTGCGAGCGCATCCCGATGCCCACCACGGATATTTTTGCCACATCGCTGTCCACTACCATATCGTCAAAGGTGATGGAACCTGCGGCCTTTGCCTCGTCCATCGCGGCTTTGGCGCGGATGACTTGGTTGGTGGGGCAGGAAAAGGTCATATCGGTAAAGGCCCCGCCCTCGCCGCCTTCGGATATGTTTTGCACGATCATATCCACATTCACCCCCGCCTCGGCCAAGGGGCCAAAGATGGCGGCGGCAATGCCGGGGCGGTCGGCCACGCGCAGTAGGGTCAGCTTGGCCTCGTCGCGCGAATAGGCAACGCCAGAAACAACTTTCGATTCCATGATTTCATCCTCGTCGCAGACCAAGGTTCCAGAGTTTTCATCAGTGTCTTCAAAAGAAGACAACACGCGCAGCCGCACTTTGTAGCGCATGGCGAGTTCCACCGACCGCGTTTGCAGCACTTTCGCGCCAAGCGAGGCCAGTTCCAGCATTTCTTCAAAGGCGATCTTGTCCAGCTTGCGCGCCTTGTTCGTGATGCGCGGATCGGTCGTGTAAACCCCGTCCACATCGGTATAAATATCGCAGCGTTCGGCCCCAAAGGCGGCGGCAAAGGCGACGGCGGTGGTGTCAGACCCGCCGCGCCCAAGGGTGGTGATGCGCCCTTCGGCCGAGACACCTTGAAAGCCTGCGACCACGGCCACCTTAAAGCCTTCGGCAAATTTGGCATCGATATTTTCGCGCGGGATCGACACGAACCGCGCGCTGGCATGGGCGGAGGTGGTGTTGATCGGCACTTGCCAGCCCTGCCACGACCGCGCAGGAATATCCATTTCCTGCAAGGTCAGCGCCATCAAGCCCGCTGTCACATTCTCGCCCGAAGACACCACCGCGTCATATTCGCGCGCGTCATACAGGGGCGAAGTGCCTTCGACCCAACCGACCAATTCGTTGGTCTTGCCCGACATGGCGGACACGATGACAATCACGTCATAGCCGCGTTCCACCTCGCGTTTGACCTTTTGCGCGGCGTTTTTGATACGCGCCAAATCGGCCACCGAAGTGCCGCCAAATTTCATCACCAGAACAGGCATTGGATGCTCCGCTTCAATCTGGGCGCGTCATAATGGGGCAGGGGCGGGGGTGCAAGCCCTGAAGCGGCGGGGCGGCGTTGTGGCAGAGCCTTCGGCGAAGGTATTTGGGCCAATGTGAAAGGGATTACAGCGCCCTGTGGCCAATATCCCTGCGGTAAAATCCCTGCGGCCAATCGATTTGGGCGGCCATGTCATAGGCGCGGGCGTGGGCCTGCGCCAAGGTGTCGCCACGCGCGGTGATGTTCAGAACACGCCCGCCATTGGCCACGATCTGCCCGTCTTTTTCGGCGGTGCCAGCGTGGAATACCATTTGCGTGCTGGAATCAGGCAAGCTGTCCAGCCCTTTGATCTGGCTGCCTTTCTCATAACCCGCAGGATAGCCATTCGCCGCCATCACGATGGTGATCGCATGGTCATCGGCCCAATTGATCTGCATTTTGTCCAAGGTGCCGTTCGCGCAGGCCAGCATCGCATCCAAGGCTTGCCCGCCAAGACGCATCATCAGCACTTGGGTTTCAGGGTCGCCAAAGCGGGCGTTGTACTCCACCAATCGCGGCGCGCCGTTTTCAATCATCAGGCCAGCATACAGAACGCCACTGTAAGGCGTGCCGCGCCGCGCCATTTCCGCGATGGTGGGCAGGATGATTTTGTCCATGGCGATTTGGGCGATAGCACCTGTTAAAACAGGGGCGGGGGAATAGGCCCCCATGCCGCCCGTGTTCGGCCCCTTATCCCCATCAAAGGCGCGTTTGTGGTCTTGCGCGGTTCCAATGGGCAGGGCGTTTGTGCCATCAGTCAGCACAAAGAAACTGGCCTCTTCACCTGCCATGAATTCCTCAATAACCACCTCGGCCCCCGCCGCGCCTAGGCTGCCGCCAAACATATCGTCAATGGCGGCAATGGCCTGATCTAGCGTTTCGGCCACGACCACGCCTTTGCCAGCGGCCAGTCCATCGGCCTTGATCACAATCGGCGCGCCTTGCTGCGTGACATAGGCGCGCGCCGCTGAGGCATCAGTAAAGCGGGCATAGGCGGCAGTGGGGGCGGCGCAGGCATCGCAGATTTCTTTGGTAAAGGCTTTTGACGCCTCTAGCCGTGCCGCCGCCGCCGAGGGGCCAAAGGTGAGTATCCCTGCTGCCCGCGCGGCATCGGCCACGCCTGCGGCAAGGGGGCCTTCGGGGCCGATGATTAGAAAATCAATCGCCTCATCGACGCACAGTTGCACCACCGCCTCGCCCGACAAAATGTCAATCTGCGCGCATTCGGCAATCTGCGCGATGCCCGCATTGCCGGGGGCCACGATTAGGCGGTCGGTTTTGGGGTTTTGCTGCACGGCCCAAGCCAGCGCATGTTCGCGCCCGCCCGATCCCAAAATCAGAATGTTCATCGCAAACCCCCGCTTGGCCTTTGGTTTGCAGCGTCATAAGGTGGGGGGGCGTATCGTGCAAGGTGCCCCCAAGGAATAGCGGATGGATTTACTGGACGACAGCCCCACCCCAAGCGGCAATAAGCCCGAATTCACCGTGTCTGAACTGTCGGGTGCGGTCAAACGGGTGATTGAAGGCGAGTTTGGTCTGGTGCGGGTGCGCGGCGAGGTGGGCCGCGTCTCGCGCCCAGCATCGGGGCATGTGTATTTCGCGCTGAAGGATGATCGGGCAACTTTGGATGCTGTGTCTTGGAAGGGCCAAGTTTCCAAAATGCAGGTTCGCCCAGAGGAAGGGATGGAAGTGGTGGCCACGGGCCGCATGACCACCTTTCCCAGCCAGTCGAAATATCAGCTGATCGTCGAGGATATGGCCCCAGCGGGGGCGGGCGCGCTGATGGCAATGCTGGAAAAACGCAAGGCAATGCTGGCGGCTGAGGGGCTGTTTGACGCCGCGCGTAAGCGGCCAATCCCCTATTTGCCAACGGTTATTGGCGTGGTCACATCGCCTTCGGGTGCGGTGATCCGCGATATTTTGCACCGCCTGCGCGACCGATTTCCGCGCCATGTACTGATTTGGCCTGTGGCCGTGCAGGGTCAATCTTGCGCCGCCGAAGTGGCGGCGGCCATTGCAGGTTTTAACGCGCTGCCCGCAGGCGGCCCCATTGCGCGCCCCGATGTGATTATCGTCGCGCGGGGCGGCGGAAGTTTGGAAGACCTGTGGGGCTTTAACGAAGAAATCGTCGTGCGCGCGGCTGCGGGCAGCGCCATTCCGCTGATCTCGGCTGTGGGGCACGAAACCGACACCACGCTGATTGATTATGCTGCCGATTTGCGCGCGCCCACGCCGACGGCAGCGGCAGAGCTTGCGGTGCCCGTGCGCGCTGACTTGATCGCTTGGGCCGATGGCATGGGCGCGCGGATGTCGCGGGCGCTGGCGCAGGGCATGGGCGCGCGCGGGCAGCGGCTGCGCGATTTATCCCGCGCACTGCCACGGGCAGAGCGGCTGCTTGACGGGCCAAGGCAGGGCTTTGATGCAAAAGTACTGCGCCTTGGCGGTGCGCTGGGGCTGATGGTGGCCAATAAGGCGGGGGCCTTTGGGCGGGTTGCGACTCGCCTGCGGGGCGAATCGCTGCGCGGATTGGTGCTGCGCAAAGCGGGGATGCTGCGCGAAGCCTCTGCAAGGCTGGATAGCAGGTTCAATTCCGATACGGATCGGCGCAAAATGCAATTGCGCCTGCACGCCGCCCGCCTGCCGAACGCCTTGGCGCGG